>QIDW01000179.1 GCA_003230435.1 Acidimicrobiia bacterium
TACCCGACGGCTCATCCGCGACGCGGCCGGACTGTCTTTCGGAGAGGCCCTGGAAGCGGAGCGGACGGAACAGGGGCGTCTTGGCAAGACCCCCGAGCTTCGTGAAGGTGTTGCCGCCTTCCTCGAGAAAAGGAAGCCCGACTTTCGAAGCGCCGGTTAGAGATTGTCCCGTTCCGGCGCCTTCTATGCGGGCAAACGATCAAATGCGACGCGCCATGCATTTAGGTTTAGGGTTTGGCGAGGTAAACCTTGACGGTGATTTTGCCACCTTCGCCGTGGCCGAAGGCGACGCCGATTTCATTGTTGAGCCAGGCCAGATCCTCATTGCCAGTCTCGAACGTGATGAGTTCCTTCGGGTCCGCCGACTGATCTGAGTTGACGATGGAGACACCGTTGCCTTGATAGGACACGGCCTCTCGCTTCTCACCAATCACTGCATGAATGTCCAGAGCCATGTTCCCATCGGAGCGCACCGTGACATAGTCCACCCCCCTGACCGGTCGCTCACCTTCCCAATGGGGCCCGGTCGCCGTTCCCTCGAACGGGAAATCGATTCTCGTTCCGCCGGGCACCTTGCCGATGACATTCATCCCAAGCGCTGCCTCGATGGTGCAGAACTCCTCTAACGAGGGCATGGTTGATCCTCCGTGGTCACGAGGGGTCACCGTAGCCGTGAATCGGCGAGCAGGGCCCGGACCTCCTCATCGGTCGTTTGGCCGAAGTCCCGATACCACGCGCCGACCGCTCCGAAATACCTCGGCTGGCTGAGTACAACGACACGATCGGCCTCGCGTTCAAGCATCCGAGTGGTGTCGCGAGGGGCAACCGGCACTGCCACCCAGACTTCCGCCGCATGTCTCGCGCGTAACACGGCCACCCCGGCCATCGCCGTTGAGCCAGTCGCCAGGCCATCATCGACAATGACAGCCGTCCGCTCCGACGGATCAATCGCCTCGGCGACCTCTCGATACGAAGACAGTCGCCGCTCCATCTCCCGACGCTCGACAGCCTCGACACGGCGAAATGCCTCCTCATCTATGGAGGCAAAAGAGACCATTTCGTCGTTGCGGATAACCACCCCACCCTCGGCCACGGCACCCATCGCCAACTCGGGCTGGAACGGGACACCCAGTTTCCTCACGACTAGGACATCGAGGTCACAGCCGAGCGCCCGCGCGACCTCGTAGCCCACGGGGACGCCACCACGAGGAAGGGCAAGAACAAGAGGATCCGGAGGCGCCAGTTCGACTACAACTTCACCCAAGGCTTCCCCGGCCGTGAGGCGGTCGGCGAAACGCATCGTTCAGCCGTATCGGCCAACGAAAGTCTGGAGCCAGGGAGTCACGTGATCGAGATATTCGAAAGCCTCACCAATCGGGAGAGTCCGCGCTGCGTAGTTCATGAGCATTACTTGTCTACCGGCATGAAAACCGTCAAGCTGACTCTCGTCAACGATCGGCCATTCGGCAACCGCCTCGTAACCACGCCGAAAGGCCTTTCGGATGTCGTCTCGCTGATCAGAATCCCTCGAGTGATAGAGGCTGATTGCCACATCCTGAGCCGGGAGGGCAATCATCATGTCCTCGAAGTCAAACGCGTGCAGACGGCTCCCGACCACATGCACGTTCCACTCATGCAGATCGCCATGAACCACCTGCACACCGCCGTCTGCCCATGACTCCTTGATGACCCTGGCCGCGATAGTCGCCGCCTTCTTGAGCAGGGCGCGGCGCGGAGCCTCGAAAATATGGCCGAAGAGGGGATCGTCGATGATCACCGGATCCATTTCGGCGCCGTAGTAGAAAATCCGATCCCAGGTCCGCATCTGACCGACGAGCGGTGGCACCCACGTCTTAGCGTGCCCTGACAACGACGCCGACATCTGACCCAACAGTCGATACCCGAACGTCCCGGCGCCGTCCCCCAAAGGAGCACCGGGGATCCATGTGAAGAGAACGCATGGCCTCTCCTTTCCAAGATCGGAGTCGAATTCGTCGACTATGAGGCCACCGCCTGCTGTGCGGATAGGGGTCACCACCTCAAGTGACGTCTCCAGGTTGAGAGCGTCTAGCCACGCCACCTCAAATCCGATGTTGGACCGGGTATTGGCGTGGGGATTTCCAACCCGAAGAACAAGTTGCTGCCCGCTCTCGGTGATCACGCGGTACATCACATTGGAGTGAGTGGCCAGATGCTCGACTTCACGAGTGAGGAACGGATACCTCGTGAGGACGCGATGCGCCAACGGCAGCAGGTGCGAGGCTTCTTTGGCTATCCGTGATGCATCCATGGAGAAAGGGCGGCGTCGACATCCCGCCCTGCAATTCTGGTCGATTGTCCCCGGGTTACAGGGGTTCTATCGACCCAATTGCCCTACCGTCGGTGATTGCCCCGCTCATCGCTGACCGACAAGCGCATCACTTTCTGTACGTCGCCTCTACTCGATGTGCTCCGAGAAACGGCGTTCAGACGCTGGTGGGCGCGTCCATCTCGACGGCGTCGGAGTCCCGGGCATGCCAGCGATCCCAAAGAACCAACATCGAGGGCAACACGAGCACTGCCGCCAGCATGGCCAGCAGGATCGTATAGGCCGTGACGAAACCGAACTGGCGGAACGGAATCGTCGTCGACGTCACGAGGATCCCAAAGCCTGCGACGGTCGTCAGGGCAGACCCGGCGAGAGCACCACCAGTGTTTCTCAATGTCAGCTCGATGGCGTCCTCGACGGACGCCGAGCGGGCCCGGTCCTCGAGGAATCGATGGGTGATGTGGATCATGTACGGGATCCCGATACCGATCGCCAGCGCCGAGATCGTCGCTGTTACCGGCCCGAAAGGGATGCCGAACGCGGTCATCAAACCGAACGACCACAGCACAACCAGAACCACCGGAATCGTCGTGATCACACCGAGCATCGGGCGCCGCACTTCGAACCAGAAGTTGATCACGAGAAGAATCAGCGCCGCGATCAGAGTGAGCAGCAACGACGACAGCTGGGAGTCACGCAAGGTCGTGACGATGACGTCGTTGATGATCTCATTCGAGGTTGTTACCACGCTGAGTCCCAGGTCGGCAACACCCGAGAAGGCGTCGAGGACGTCACTGCGGAGCTGGTTGGCCCCCGACTCTCCGGCTTGCGTAGTGAAGTCGAACAGAGCGGCACCGTAACCGGATTCGCCTCTGTACAACACGCCGGCCACCGCTTGAGGCGCTGCGGCGAACGCCGCGTCGTATACCGAGGCGATGTCGGAACCGGGCGGAAACATGAAGGTCGCTTGATCGACGCCGGCCGCCTGCATCGCCTGGCCCACCTCCGGGACAAAGATCGGCGACTCCTGTGACGCCAACTGGCCGATCACTGCCACCGGGGACGAGCCTGCCGGATTGCCCGCGAACGTGACGACGTTGACCGTGCCGGTGAGGTTGCTGTTGGCTATGACCATCTCATTCCATGCCTCAGCGGTCGCGACATCGCCTTCAATTAGCACTTGGGTGTTTTCTCCGAATCCACCGCCGAAGTCGGTCAGCAGAGTCTCAAAGGTCGCTCGGAGCGGGGAAGTCGTCGGAATGAAGTCGATGAAGCTGAATTTGGTTTCGAGATTTGTGGTCCCCCAGACGCCGAGCCCTCCGAGGATGAGGGCAACGACGGTTGCCGAGACCGCAGCCCTCTTCGCGATAATCGACGTGCTCCCGATGAGCCGTCCGAGCACCCGCTGTTCACCTCCTATGAGACGATCTGGTTCGAACGTCTCCCGCCTGACGCCGCGTCGATCGAGGATCTCCCGCACGGCCGGAACGAACGTCAGCATCAGAAGGAACGACGCAAATATGCCAATCGCCGCCAACGCCCCGAACTCCCTGAGGGCGGGTATGGCGTTGAACAGATTCGTCAGGAAGCCAACTGCTGTGGTGACGGTCGCCAGGACAAGCGCCACGCCCACTGTGCGGATCGCTCTCGAGATCGAGTCATCGACGGAGGCTCCTCCGGACACTTCTTCGCGGTAGCGCGACGTCACGTGGATCGAATAGTCGACGCCGAGCCCGATCAACAGGATGGGCAGAATCTGAGCCATTGGGCTTGCGTCCTCGAATAGCAGATACCCGAACCCGTTCATCCATGAAATGGCGAAGAGAATGGTGATCAGCGTGAGCATCGTGTCGGCGGCTGTTCGCCTCAGGCCACGGTCGGTGAACGTCCACACGAGGAAGACGACGAGCAGCAACATCGCGGCCGCTGCGAACAGAGCGTTCGAATTCCAGTCCTTCAGGGCATCGGGGAATGCGCTGTCGAGGATGGTCGCCAGGGTCGGGAGGACGACCAACACGATTGAGACAATCACAGCGCCCAGTCCGACCACAAGGACGAAACGAGCGCCCGAACGGCGTGGCTTGACCAGAAACACCAGTGCCAGGACGATCATGATGATCAGGAAGGCGGTGCCGAACAGGCGACCGATCTCGGCCTGGAATTCGTCCTCATCTGCGAACAGCAGCTCGAATGAGAAAGCCTCAGCCGTGTAACCGGCCGGTAGCTCTATCTCACTGATTTCCTCAGCGGCAGCGGCACTCGCATCAACGAACACGTCGATCGTGTCGGCCGACTCGGCCCCACTGGTGAAGATGATCATCAGCCCACTATCCGACGCAGGACCACTGATATCGCCGCCGGCAGGCAACAACCCTTCGACAAATCCGGCCTGCTCCGGGGGGAGCTCGGCGAGCGAGCCGAGGAACAGAGTACGCAGCTCCTCATCCGTCGTCGGCATCGGCGCGCTCTCGGCGATTGCTCCCTGAACCGGTGTCAGGAAGCTGAAGATCGGTCCGCCTTCTTGGTCAATGAGTATGTCGCCCAACGAACCACTCACCACTGTTTCCGAGATAGCGCTGACGGTCTGCAAACCGTCGAGACTGAATACGTTGCCGTCCTCCACAGAGACGATCACCTGCATCACCGAGACTGCAGACTCGCCCCCGAAAAGGTCACGGATGGTCTCGGCGGCGGTGAGTTCGGGGGCTTCAGGCGCGAATGATGCGTTGGAGTCTTCCTCTGGTGTGAAGTTCCCGGAAAGTGCACCGAGGGCAGCCGAAACGATCACTGTGACAACGATGACGACCCATGGCCATCGACGAACGGCCGACGAAAGTGCAGATACCAGAGTTTTCACCGTGTTTTCTCCCTCTGTTTCCCTTGGAGTCGTTTGGTCTCGCACTGACGGAGACCGGTGGCAGTCGTTGAGTACTCCCAAAACAAACAATCGACTAGACCCTTGTCCAACCTTTGCGTTGGCAGATCACCCAAAGCGTCGTATGTCAATCAGCAAGGGATTCCAGCACTTCGTCAAGAACGGCCACAAATATCTTGTTCTCGTCCGGTGAGCCCACGGTGACCCGGGCCCAGCCCTTGGACATGGGCCTGATGATCACTCCGCGCTTGGTGAATTCTTCGGTGGCGCCACGGGACTGGTCACCCAGTCGGAAGAAGATGAAGTTGGTGTGACTCTCGGCATAAGGCAAACCTCGTTCGGCCATCACGCCCATCAGATGATGTCGCGCCGCCGAGTTGGCTTCGGCCCGACGACGGATCTCCTCGGGTTGACCCAGCGAGGCCTTCGCCGCAACCTGGCCAACCTGATTGACTGTCAGAGGCTGCTGGGCCTTTCGCAACTCGACCAGCGTCGACGGGTGTCCCACCGCATAACCGACGCGTAGAGCCGCCAGACTGTAGATCTTGGAGAAAGTGCGCAACACGAGGACGTTTGTTCGTGCCAGGGCTGCGGGGATAGCGGTGCGGTGCCGGTCATCATCGACAAATTCGTGATATGCCTCATCCACAACCACCAGGACCGACTCAGGCACCCCATCGATAAAAGCCTCGATGTCGTCACTCGGTATGATCGTGCCGGTCGGATTGTTGGGATTGCAGATGATGACCACCCTGGTGTCCTCGTCGATGGCCGCGGCTATCGCATCGAGATCGAGGGAGAAGGTGTCGTCCAAAGGCACCTCCACATACCCGGTTCCCGACCAGATGGCGGCAAACCGGTACATGATGAAACTGGGCCAGCCGTACACCGAGTTTGTGCCGGGACCGCCGACAGCGTTGGTGATGTCGGCCAGCAGGGCGGTGCTCCCGTTTCCAAAGAGAAGGTTTCGGGGCTCGATGGAGAGCTCATCGGCGACGGCATGGCTCAGATCCCACAAGTCATTGTCGGGATACCGGTTGGCCGAGGTAAGAGCTTCGGCAGCCGCCTCGATAACACCGGGGAATGGGCCCTCGGGGCTCTCGTTGGCCGCGAGCTTGATAATCGAATCACGGTCGAGCCCGTGCTCACGGGCCACATCCTCTATGGGGCGGCCGACCTCGTAGGGCCGTAAGGCTGAGATGTCGTCGCGGTACCTGGGCATAAGGCGAAGTTAGCTGACGCTGAGACAACACTGTGTGAGTTGTGGCAGACTCGCCGCATGGGCCGATTCGAGACACTCCGAATCATTGACGTGCAGGGCGACCTTGTTGGGGAGGACCCCGGTCTCGACCCCGAGCTCTATCAGCACATGTACCGCAACATGGTTCTCGCCAGGGAACTGGACCACCGAATGCTCACCCTGCAACGTCAAGGGCGCATCGGCACCTACGCGATGCTGGAAGGCCAGGAAGCAGTCCAGATCGGCTCGGCTCTGGCCATGCAGCCAAACGACTTCGTCTTTCCGTCCTATAGAGAACACGGCGTTCTAGTGACGAGAGGCTTCCCGATAGAGGTCCTTCTCACCTATTGGAGGGGTTTGCCCAGTGCCGGCTGGGATATGGAGAAGTACCGCACCGGAACCATCACGGTGCCAATCGCCAGCCAGCTTGCCCACGCCGTCGGGTATTCCTATATGTCAAAACTGCGCGGCGACAGCACCGTCACCGCCGTCTACTTCGGCGACGGGGCCACCTCTGAAACCGATTTTCACTCAGGAATGAACTTCGCCGGAGTTTGGAAGACGCCGACGGTGTTCATCTGCGCCAACAATCTCTATGCCATCTCTGTCCCGTACGAGAAACAGACGGCATCGGAGACCATTGCTCAGAAGGCGGATGCCTACGGTTTTGAGGGCCTCCGCGTCGACGGGATGGATCCCATCGCCGTGTACCTCGCCACCAGCCTCGCTGTGAGGCGGGCTCGAGAAGGGAAGGGCCCAACCCTCATCGAGGCGATGACCTACCGGTATGGCGGCCACGGCACCGCCGATGACCACTCTCTCTATAGATCCGCCGAAGAAGTCGAGGAGTGGAAAACCAGGGATCCCATCGAGCGACTCCGTCGATTCCTCGAGAATCGCGGCGAATGGGATGAGCGCTCGGGAGAGAAAGTGACGATGGAGATCACCGATTCGGTGAAAGCCGCGATCACTGCCATCGAGGCCGAACCCCTTCCCGACCGGAACGACGCAGTGCGTCACGGGTTCAACCGAATACCAGAACACACAGCCGATCAACTCAACGCCATGGAGCTTGCACACGGTGAGCCGGAAACGAAGTTCACCGCGGACGAGCTTTGGGTTGTCGGCCACGATGCCGTCCCGGGAGGGCCCACCGAGTCATGGACGATGGCCGAAGCAATCAACTCGGCTCTTCACCAGGCGATGGAGGAGGACGAACGGGTGATCGTTCTTGGTGAAGATGTCGGCCTGGTTGGCGGCGTGTTTCGGGTCACCGAAGGGCTGCAGAAGAGGTTCGGAGAGGATCGCGTCATCGACACACCTCTCAACGAGTCAGGCATCGTTGGGAGTGCGGTGGGGATGGCCATAGCTGGTGCACGCCCGGTGGCCGAGATCCAGTTCGAGGGATTTGTCTACCCGGCCTTCGACCAGATCGTGAGTCATCTGGGCAGATTCCGGTTCCGCACACATGGCAAGACCTCCATGCCCGTGGTCGTTCGATTCCCGAGTGGAGCAGGCATCGGCGCTCACGAACACCACTGCGACTCTCCCGAGGCGTATTTTGTTCACGCGCCGGGCCTCGTGGTGGTCTGCCCGTCCACCCCCACCGACGCCAAGGGCTTGTTGGCTGCCGCCATCGAGAGCGACGACCCGGTGATCTTTCTCGAGCCGAAAGTGCTCTACCGGGCCGGTCGGGAAGATGTGCCGACCGAGCACTACACGTTGCCTATCGGCCGGGCGCGAGTGAGAAAAGAAGGAAGCGACCTGACACTTGTCACCTACGGCGGGATGGTTCCGGTGGCTCTAGAGGCTGCTGCCCGATCAGGAGCCTCAGTAGAAGTGATCGATCTCCGCACACTTTTCCCGTGGGACCGTGAGACAGTCCTTGATTCGGTCGCCAAGACCGGGCGTCTGCTGCTGGTCCAGGAGCCACAGGGGTCTGCTGGCGTTGCCGCAGAGGTGGCGGCCGTGGTTGCCGAGAAGGGAATGTACGACCTCAAAGCACCTGTCGTCCGGGTCACTGGTTTCGACGCGCCTTGGCCCCAGTTCGCCATCGAAAAACACACCCTCATCGACGCTGACAGAGTTGTGCTCGGGATCGAAGAGGTCCTCGCCGGTTGAGTGATTCATCGGCGGTCGCCGTGTTTGGCTCGTCACAAACCGACCCCGACTCCAGGAAGTGGGCCGAGGCGGAGCGAGTGGGTAGACGTCTTGCCGAAGCCGGTTTCGCCGTGATCACAGGCGGCTACGGCGGGACCATGGAAGCGGTCTCCAAAGGCACTTCGGAGGCAGGTGGCCATGTGATCGGAGTGACCGCGCCGCCATTGTTCCTGGGCCGACATGGCGCAAACCCCTATGTAGCCGAGCTCATCGAAACCGAGGGGCTCACGAGGCGGATAGGAGCCATGATGGAAAGGGCAGCGGGGACCATCGCTCTCCCAGGTTCGATCGGAACCGCAACCGAACTGCTGATCGCCTGGAATGTGAATCACATCGTGCGCCGCAACGGCGGTCACCACGTTCCCACAGTGGCGGTAGGCCGGGAATGGCGCACCGTGGTCGAGACTCTCGTGTCTGAAGTGGATGCCTTCCCCGGAGACATCCACCTTGCCAGCACAGCGGATGAGGGCGTGGACTGGATGCTGGAGCAGCTGAAGAACCACTAAATCTCCCTTTGGCGATCTAGCATTCTGGTCGGAGTGAGCCATGTACACCCCGAGACCAAGCCTCAGAAGCATCGCAGATCCGATTGTCGAAAAGGCCTCCATGAATATGGCGAACCTCAGCACATCGGTGCGGGACTCCTTCGACGTGTCTGCGGAACCTGTGCAGCAGTGACCATCGACCTGACCCAGGCCGACGAGCTCACCACACCGCTCGTAAACACCCAGTCGAGCATCATTTCGTTTACTGCCAGACATTCAAAAGCCCTCTGACGCCCTAACCTGGTGGCTGTGACTCGAGTTGTCCGAGCCGCTGGGGGTCTCGTCCTACGCAAGACGCCCAAAGGGAACCTCAAGATCTTGATCGCTCACAGGCCTTCGTACGACGACTGGTCGCTGCCCAAAGGCAAGGTCGACAAAGGAGAGACACCCGAGGAAACCGCTGTCCGCGAGGTCCTTGAGGAAACCGGGTACCACTGCCGGATAGTGGCGCCGATCGGCACTAGCCGACATCGCATGAACCGCGGTGTCAAGGAGGTCGCCTGGTACGTCATGCGCCCTTTGCCTGACAGCCCGGGATTCAAGAAGAACCAAGAAATCGACGCTATCCAGTGGGTAAGTCGAAAGACGGCAAACAAGATCCTCGATTACGACAACGACCGCAGGCTCATCAAAGAGTCAGACCTGAAGAAACTCGCTCAGACCGGAACGCTCTACCTACTCCGGCACGCGGCGGCCGGGGATCGCACCAAGTGGAAGGGCAACGACAACGAGCGTCCCCTGACCAAAAAGGGTCGGCGTCAGGCAGATGCCATCGCCAAGTCCCTGAAGAGGGCAGGGATTGAGCGAATTGTCTCCGGTCCGGCCCAGCGATGCGTCCAGACGGTGAAACCTCTGGCCAAAGCCATCGGCGCGAAGGTCGAGATCAGTGACGCGCTCGCAGAGGGCCCGGACATCGATGCGGCCTACGACCTCGTCGACTCACTGGTGGGAAACAACGCCGTTCTGTGCTCGCATGGAGATGTGATACCGGCAACGATCAATCGCCTGATGTGGGCGGGGCTGATACTCCAGTCGAGGTTCTATTGCTCGAAAGGATCGATCTGGGTGGTCGACGTGGACAACGGCAGGTTCACCACCGGTCACTATCTCCCACCGCCCAAGGTCTGAAGCGTGTGCACGGGTTGGGGGCGGTCTCAACCGGTGGTTGCAACGTCCTGGACCGGGTTGATCAGACGGTGTCGATCAGAGCTTTGAGGAGATCGCGGATCGATACGACACCACGCAAAGAATCGTCATCATCGACAACAGGCATATGGCGGTAGCCAGACTCGCCGATCCAAGAGGCGGCGTCCCAGACATCGAGATCAGGGTCGAAGGTGTCCGGATCGTCGCTCATGACGTCAGAAACCTTCAGGACATCGAGATCGGCTCCCTGAGCGACCGCACGGCGAATGTCCCGCTCGGTTATCAGGCCCAACAGTGCCGTACCCTCGACGACAGCAAGAGAACCGAGATCAGAATCTTCCATTGCCCGAGCCGCCGCCGCCACTGTCGTGTCAGGGCCACACACATATGGGGCATCTCCTACCAAGTCTCCGAGATTCATCGGTGCCACCGTATCCGTTCTCGTGAGTTCCGCCCACCTGAACGTCGGTGTCTCTAGCTGGGGTTAGTGCCCCCCAACGCAAATACGCTGACGTTTCAACGGACAGATGACCCCGCTCGCTGTGTCCTCGTCCTCGACGCACCGCCCCGGGTGCGCCAACGTCGCCGTGTCCTGGCGAGACGACGCCCCTGTCTCGCCGAAACGTGCGACCGAACTTACGTTGGAGAGCACTTAGACCAGATCGGCTTCTCGGATACCGAATGAAGGGTGACGAAGTCGGCAGAGAGCGAGCTTCTCGAGTTGCCTGATCCGCTCCCGGGTCAGATTGAACTCGTCGCCGATCTCCTCGAGAGTGCGCGGCACGCCGTCGTAGAAGCCGTAGCGCAATGCCAGAATGCGACCCTCTCGCTGTGGAAGGCGTTCGATGGACACGCGAAGGGAGTTGGCGACATCCATCTCCTCGGTCATCTGAACGGGGTCGGCGGCGTCCTCGTCCTCGATGAAATCGCCGAGTTGGGCACCATCCTCACCGATGGGCTGCTCGAGGGACACTGTGTCGGCAACGCTGAGAGCGAGTTCCACCTTCTCGGTGGTGACACCGGCTTCTTCGGCAATCTCGTCCGGGCGGGGATCTCGTCCCAACTCGGCCTTTAGAGAAGCCTGGGCGGCACGCACGGCAGCGAGGGTGTCATGAAGATGGACCGGAATGCGGACAGTCCGAGACTTGTCGGCAATGGCCCGGGTGATGGCCTGACGGATCCACCAGGTGGCATAGGTCGAGAACTTGAATCCCTTGCGCCAGTCGAACTTCTCGACGGCGCGAATCAGACCGAGGTTGCCCTCCTGAATCAGGTCGAGAAAGTCGATGCCGGAGGTGTTGGCATAACGACGAGCGTTGGCGACAACCAGACGCAGGTTGGCGGTCAGAAAGTCGTCTTTGGCCTGGGCGCCACGTCGAGCAAGTCGACGAAGTTCGATCTCTCTACGTTTGCCCGAGTAGTCACCCTCTTCGAGTTTTTCGGCGGCTTCCTCGCCTGTCTCGATCTTCTGGGCAAGCTCGACCTCTTGTTCGGCCGTGAGTAGGTCGTACTCGCCAATGGCCGTCAGATATTGAGAGACAAGGTCGGTAGTGAGACGTCCGCGATCATCTGTCAACTTCGAATGAAGACGAACGCGCCGAGGCTTATCAGTCTTGGCATTCCGCGTTCCAGTAGCAGCCATAAGAATTCAAGTCCTCCGCAGGGGGCAAAAAGTGTGCGTTGGGGGCAGCGAACCCCGAGCACTCAACTATACGCAATACGAGGAGTTTGTGAACCCCCCAATTTCCTTATACCACTATGACGTTTTCGACGCCTCGTCGGTTCCCGGACGATTGAGAGTCACAACCACCAAACCTTCGGCTATCAGTCGCAATTCGTCGGCGTCGACCTCATACGAGTCGATTGATCCCAAATGGTCCAGATAGATGCGCTCCTGGGACATGTGCTCTGCGGGGCCGGCCATCATTGTTGTGGCGAGGGGACCGAACATGGGGTCGTTGGTAACGGTCCCCATGAATCGATTGATCCCCGCACTGCCGGCGACCCGGTCGTCCATGAACTCGAGACTGAGGTCCGTGCCGGGGAGCGGTGGGACCAGCTCCCCAGCGACGGCAATGGACTCGACCACCCAGAGCCCATCATGGTTCAAGGGACGTCTCCTCCCTTGTCGGCGACGTCGCTGCGAAACCTGCGACCGACAGGAGTGTTGACACCAGGTAGACGATGGCAAAGACGACACTGGAGAAAACTCCCAAGACAAAAAAGAGCCCGGCTGCGACCATCGCCGACCGTCTTCCTCGATGCTCGAGACGGTCCGCAAACCAGGCAAGTAGCCCGGCTAC
>QIDW01000181.1 GCA_003230435.1 Acidimicrobiia bacterium
CGATGCCGCACGAGGTCGACAGAGTCGGGCCCGTCTCCGATGTCGAGGGCCTGGCGATCAACCAGGCTTTCATCGGGTCGTGCACCAACGGGCGGATTGAGGACCTGCGGACGGCAGCCGAGGTTCTCGACGGGCAGCACATTGCCCCGGGAGTGCGATTGCTGGTGGTCCCGGCGTCCCGGAGTGTCCTCCAGGAGGCCATGAAGACGGGTGTTCTGGCCTCGCTCGTCGATGCCGGCGCTTCGGTCCTCGCCCCTGGGTGTGGTCCTTGTTTCGGGGGACACGGCGGGCTCCTCGGGCCTGGTGAGCGCTGTATCGGCACCCACAACCGCAACTTCATCGGACGGATGGGAAGTGTCGAGGCCGAGATCTACCTCGCTTCGCCGGCGACCGTAGCGGCGTCGGCCCTGGTCGGGCATATTGCTGATCCCCGGCAGATGGAGACAGCCATTGGCTGAGAACGACTTGCTGGCAGGCCGTGTGTGGAGATTCGACCATGACATCAGCACGGATCTGCTGTCTCCCGGTGCCTACGCCATCGATCCGGTCGACGTTCGGAAGTCCCACACTCTGGAGTCGGTCAATCCGGCGTTCGCCTCCGGGGTCGAGCCCGGTGACGTCATCGTGGCGGGGCGCAACTTCGGGTGCGGTTCGAGTCGGGAGACGGCTGCTGAGAACCTGAAGGCCCTGGGAGTGGTCTGTGTGGCCGCCGAGTCACTCTCAAGGCTCTTCATGCGTAACGCGGTTGCAGTGGGATTGCCGGTGCTCGTCTGCGCCGGCGTTCATGAGGCATTTGCCGATGGTGACAGCATCGAGGTCGACCTTGCCTCAGGTCGGGTTGTCAACGTCGAGAGCGGTTCCCGTCTCCAAGGGGATTCACTGCCGGAGGAGATGCGCGAGATCCTCGCGGCTGGTGGAATTCTCGCCGTACTCAGGGATCAGGCGAGTTCCTAACCCTCTAGCGCTCGAATCTTGTCCAGTCGGCGGACGTGACGGTCCTCTCGGCTGAAGGTAGCTTCCAAGAAGGTCTCGATGAGATCTTCGGCGAGGGCCACTCCGATGACACGCGATCCAAGACAAAGGACGTTGACATCGTCGTGTTCGACCATTTGATGAGCTGTGTAGACATCATGGGCAACGGCGGCGCGAATGCCTCTCAGCTTGTTGGCTGCGACTGCCGCTCCTGCGCCCGATCCGCAAACAACGATGCCACGGTCGGCGCGTCCATCCAGGACGGCTTGAGCAACCGAGGCGGCATAGTCCGGGTAGTCCACTGGGTCGCTCGTATGGGTGCCCAGGTCGTATACGGCGTGACCCGATTCGGCCAGCCAGGAGGCCAGATGCTCTTTGAGGGTGTAACCGGCGTGATCCGAGCCGACAGCGATTCTCATGACGGGCGGCAGGGTAGCCAGGAGAGGTGAGCAACTCGGTCACCCAGACTTGGCCGACATGACAACTACATTCGCCTCAATGTCCAAGATCGTTGTTGAGGGGGGCCGGTCCCTCGCAGGCACCGTACAGGTTCTGGGTGCGAAGAACGCCGTGCTCAAGGAGATGGTTTCGGCGCTGCTTGCCCCCGGTCGGCACCGTCTCACCAATGTTCCTTCCATCTTGGATGTCGAGCTGATGTGTCAAGTGCTCGAGCACACTGGTTGCAAGGTCGATCAAGGGGATCACGAGCTCTGGATCATTGTCCCCGAAGAGCTCAGGCCCGAAGCTCCCATTGACCTCGTGCGCCAGATGCGGGCCTCGTTTGTTGTTCTCGGCCCACTGTTGGCTCGAAGTGGTGTCGCGCGTGTTGCTCTGCCTGGCGGTGACGATCTCGGGTCGCGGCCGATCGAGTGGCACATGAGCGGTCTCGAGCAAATGGGTGCCTCCTTCGAACTGGTTCACGGTGAATTAGTTGGCCGGATCGACGGCAAGCTGAAGGGCACGGAGGTAGAACTGCCGTTCCCATCGGTCGGCGCCACTGAGAATGTCCTGTTTGCCGGTGTTCTTGCTGAAGGCGAAACCGTGATTGTGAATGCGGCGAGAGAGCCGGAGATCGAGGACCTGATCCGCCAGCTAACAGAGATGGGAGCCGACATCACGGGCGGAGGAACGTCCCTTGTCACGATCCAGGGGGTTGAGACACTCCATCCGGTCGAGCACAAGGTCATCCCAGACCGTCTCGAGGCAGGCACTTTTGCGGTGGCCGGGGCGATAACGGCCGGCGACGTGACTATCACCGGGTGCCACCCAGACCATCTCAGGATGGAGCTTCGCAAACTCGAAGATGCGGGTTGCGACGTTGAGCGGGGTGACGGCTGGCTTCGGGTTAAGGGCCCGCAACGGCCGACACCCGTTGACTTCTCAACGCTTCCCTTCCCCGGTTTCCACACGGACATGCACCCACAGATGGTTGCTCTTCTCTCTTTGGCGTCGGGCACATCGGTGGTTACCGAGAATCTCTATGACGCACGATTCCGCTACGTCGGCGAGATGGCGCGGATGGGCGCCGACATCTCGATCGAGGCCCAGCACGCCATCGTTCGTGGGGTCGATCAGCTCTCTGGCTGTCCGGTGCTGTCACCCGACATCAGGGCTGGTGCGGCGCTGGTGCTTGCCGGGCTGAGAGCCGACGGTGTCACCGAGGTAGGCGGTGCCGTCCATATCGATCGCGGCTACCAGGACTTCGCCGGGCGTCTCGCCGCTCTCGGCGCTTCCATCGAGAGAAGCTGACTCGGCCTCTACACTGGGAACAACATCTTCGCGACATCGGTTCCCAGGTACATATGACAGAAGTGACTCCAGTATCAATTTCGCCTTCGACGGTTGCCGATGGCCCTATTGACGAGGGCAAACTCGAAGAGGCGCTCGACTACATTCGCCCCGCTGTCCAGGCCGACGGTGGCGACATCGTCTTGCTGGGGGCCGACGATGGGACGGTGAGTCTCCAGATGGTCGGTGCCTGTGGTGGCTGCCCGTTGTCGATGATGACCCTGAAGGCTGGAATCGAGCGCATCCTCATGGATCGCGTTCCCGGAGTCCGTGAGGTGGTTGCTTCCGCCGATGCACCGGGGACGCTCGATGAGGCCACGGCAGGCCTCGGCATAACGCTTCCTTCGCTGTAAACATCCGCCGATGGAACCCGCTCTTGTCGAGGCCGTCCGCTCGGGCGATCGCAAGGCGCTTGCTCGTGCCATCACGCTTGTCGAGGGCGGTGAGCCGTTGGGTGAATTCGGTGACGACCGCAGCGCAGTCGTCGGGATCACCGGTCCTCCCGGCGCCGGTAAGTCGACGCTGATCGCGGTCCTGATCGAGAAGATCAGGGAAAAGGGGGAGACGGTTGCCGTGCTTGCAGTCGACCCGTCGAGCCCCCTCACGGGTGGTGCGATTCTGGGCGACCGAATTCGGATGCAGTCTCACATTGATGATCACGGCGTGTTCGTGCGGTCAATGGCAACTCGGGGTCATCTGGGGGGTCTTGCCGGGGCGTCCTCCGATGCAATCCGACTGATGAGTGTGGCCGGATTCGACCGGCTCATCGTTGAGACGGTGGGAGTCGGGCAGTCCGAGGTCGAGATCATGGATCTGGCTGATCCGGTGGTCCTGGTCGTTGGGCCTTCCTGGGGTGATGAGATTCAGGCGGAAAAGGCCGGAATCGTGGAGATCGCAGATCTCTTTGTCGTCAACAAGGGTGACCGCTCGGGAGCATTCGATGTCAAGAGGGCGCTAACAGAAGCGGCCCATGCCAACGGAGCGGACATCTTGGTGACGACGGCAACTACCGGTGACGGAGTCGACGAGCTTCTTGCGTCCATCGAGCAACTAACCAGCAGCTAACTCCGCCTGCGCTGCCGCCAGCCGCGCTCCTTCCACACGTGGTGGGCTACACGACACGTAGTCGAGGCCGAGCTCATGGGCGAAAGCAATCGAGTCCGGATCACCGCCATGCTCCCCACACAAACCAAGAGTGAGGTCGGGATTGGCGGCTTTGCCCTCGAGGCAAGCGATCCGCATCAATCGTCCTACTCCTTCCCGATCCAGAGTCTGGAAAGGGTCCGAAGGAAAGATCCGCTGGTCGATGTAGTCCTTCAAGAACAGCCCTTCGGCATCGTCCCGGCTCAAGCCGTATGTCATCTGGGTGAGGTCATTGGTTCCGAACGAGAAGAAGGCCGCTATCTCGGCGATCTCCCCTGCAGTTAGCGCTGCGCGGGGAAGCTCGATCATCGTACCGATCGGGATGTTGTACTCCCGGCCGGTTCGAGCGGTGGCCATGGCGATCTCTTCCTCCACAACCACCTTCATTCTTCTCAGCTCTTCAACCGTGGAGACAAGAGGGATCATGATCTCGAGGACAGGATCACCCTCTGCTTCGAGCCGTCGAGTCACGGCTTCGACCGCGGCCCGAGCCTGCATTCGATATAGCTCGTCGAACATCAAACCGAGGCGAACACCCCTAAGGCCGAGCATCGGATTCTCCTCTTCCCACCGCGCGACCTGTTCCGACATCGCCATTAGATCGGCGATCGGACGCCCTGCTCGCACCCTTCGGAGTGCCTCTTCTTCAAGTTCCAACCTTGAAGGGAGAAACTCGTGCAGCGGCGGATCGAGTAGGCGAATCACAACGGGCAGGCCGTCCATAGCCTCGAGGATGCCTTCGAAGTCACCGACCTGGAGACGTTCGAGCTCTTCAAGTGCCTCTGCGCGGCCGTCCTCGGAGAGAATGATCTGTTGCACCACCTGGATGCGCTCGCCCATGAACATGTGCTCGGTGCGAGCGAGGCCGATACCGCTCGCTCCTCGTTTACGGGCCTCGGCAGCATCCTCGGGAGTGTCTGCGTTGGCCATGACGCCCATCGTGCGAATCTCATCCGCCCATTCGAGGAGCAGGTTCAGATCGGGCAGTTTCTCCGGAGCAATCAGGTCGACCTGCTCGGTATAGACCGCCCCCGTCGTCCCGTCGATGGTGATGAAGTCACCGGCGGATATGTCGATGTCTCCTACTTGTGCAACCCCCGCGGCGACGTCAACAATCAGGTTGGCCGCCCCCGTGACGGCGGGCTTGCCCATGCCGCGGGCCACAACGGCGGCATGTGAGGTCTTACCACCATGGCTTGTCAGGATTCCGGTAGCCGCGGCCATGCCATGGATGTCGTCGGGTGTCGTCGACGGGCGCACGAGGACCGAGTCCTTTCCGGCCGTGGCCATATCAACCGCACTGTCGGCGTCAAACACGACGATTCCTGTTGCCGCCCCCGGGGAGGCGGCAACGCCTGAAAGGATCGGCTGGGTGTCGGAATTCGGGTCGAGACGCGGCCGATGTAGTTGTTCCAACGAGGAAGGTTCGACTCGGGTGACGGCGGTCGCTTTGTCGATCAGGCCTTCGTTGGCCATTGTCACGGCAAGACGCACGGCCGCTTCAGCCGTTCGCTTGCCGGCCCTGACTTGCAGGATGTAGAGAACACCCCTCTCGATGGTGAACTCGATGTCGAGCATGTCTTTGTAGTGCTTCTCGAGAGCGCTCATGGTGTCCAGGAGCTGGGTGTGGCGTTCGGGATGCAGCCGGGACATTTCGTCGAGAGTGATCGTGTTTCGTATCCCGGCAACGACATCCTCACCCTGAGCGCGCGGCAGGTAGTCGCCGTAGGCGACGCGAGCTCCGGTCGCAGGGTTCCGTGTGAAACAAACCCCGGTTCCGGACTCATTGTCGAGGTCGCCGAAAACCATCATCTGCACGTTGGCGGCAGTCCCCAGCGAGTCGGGGATACGGTTGATGCGGCGGTACTCAATCGCACGCTTGTTGGCCCACGAGGCGAAGATTGCGGCGATGGCGCCCTGAAGCTGCTCTCGCGGGTCGCTGGGAAACTCACCCGGCCGTTCGTCTTGGACGATGGCCTGGAACATTCGGGTCGCCCGCTCTAGATCTTCGGTAGTGAGCTCCGAGTCATCTCTCACCCCTCGCTTCACCCTGAGAGTCGACAGGATGTCCTGGAACGGTTGGTCATCAACATCAAGAACCACGTTGGCATACATCTGGACGAATCGCCGGTAGGCATCCCAGGCAAAGTGCGGATTTCCCGACCAGTCAATCAGGTGCTCAACCACGTTGTCGTTGATACCGAGGTTGAGAACGGTGTCCATCATCCCGGGCATGGAGATCTTGGCACCGGATCGCACTGAGAGAAGGATGGGATTCGGCCCTGCGCCGAATGTTCTGCCCGTTGTCTTCTCGAGCCTTGACACGGCTGCATCGACGTCCTCCCAGAGGTCGGCTGGGACCTGGCCGGTGGACATCGTGGCCCGGCAGACATCAGTGGTGATCGTGAATCCCGGCGGCACTGGCAACCCGAGTCGGGTCATCTCAGCGAGTCCAGCACCCTTCCCGCCTAGGAGATCGCGATCAGACCCGTCTGCGTCTGAGAAGTCGTACAGGTATGGCAAGGCAGCAGATCATATTGCCCTGGCGGACCGGTATAACCTCGCCGCCCGATGACGGTCTATTTTGCCCATGCCACAAGTTTCTGTGGAGCCGTTTGGAATCCGGTCATCTCTGGGCTCGATGGCGTGGAATGTGTCACATGGGATTTTGCCGGACACGGCGCGGGACCGACGCTGGATCTGCCGGTTGATTGGCGAGTATTCGGTGAACAGGTGCTCGACGAAACCGCTCCCGGTGGCATCGGAGTGGGCCACTCGATAGGCGCCACGGCGTTGACGATGGCCCAGCTCGCAGATCCCGATCGATTCCGGTTCCTGGTCCTGATCGAGCCCGCTGTCTTTCCCGGCCCATACCGCCGACAGGAGAACAACTTGAGCGTTATCACCTCGAAGCGAAGGAGGACATTCCAATCCCGTGAGGCTGCCAAAGACCACTTCGCCTCGCGAGATACGTTCTCCAAGTGGGCCGGTTCCGCTCTAGAGGGATACATCGAATGCGGGCTGGTTGGTGATGGGCCGGTCGAACTTGCCTGCGACCCCGAGGTCGAAGCGGACATCTACCGAGCATCCAATGCCCATGACACGTGGGAGCGTCTGGGGGAGATTGAAATTCCGGTGCTCATCCTGGCTGGTGAGACCTCGGAACCTATCCCGCCCGAATTCGCACGCGAGCAAACGGCCCAATTCCAGCGTGCCGGGTTGGAAGTGGTTCCGGGGGCGGGGCATTCTCTGCCGATGGAGGAACCTGAATTGGTAGCGGAACGGGTCCGCCGACTGGTTGCAGCATTTGCTTGAGGTTCGGGGCCGGGGCGTTGCGCCCCCGAGGTGGGGGCGGCCCCTATGTAGGTCGGGTGCCTGCGAGTCGAGCGAGTTTGGGATGTAAGTCTGGTTTGGGCGGCGGGTAAAGAGTCCAGTCGGGTTTGCGGAACTGGAAGACACCATCGGGGCTGGTGGTGATATTCCATCCGTGTTCGTGGACGAAACGGTGGTGAAAGCCACAGAGGAGGATCAGATTGT
>QIDW01000388.1 GCA_003230435.1 Acidimicrobiia bacterium
CTCACCGGGTTGGCCGCGGCTGTTGCGTTCAAGATGCTCGTGTGGAACATCGGCGCCGAAGGCCAGTTCCTCTTTGGAGCAATCTTCGCTTCCGGCCTGGCTATCTGGATTGGCGAATCCGTACCTGCGGTCGTCACTCTCCCGCTGGTGATCCTTGCGGGCGCGGTTGGCGGCGCCTTCTTTGCAGGTTTCGCAGCGGTTCCCAAGGTCTATCTGGGTACCAACGAGATCATCACAACCCTGATGCTCAACTTCATCGCCCTCAATTTCATGAACTTCCTGATCTTCGGTAGCAGGAGCCCGTGGCGGGATCCAGAGTCGAGCACCTTTCCGCAGGGTCGGCCGTTGCCTGATACGGCCCGTATACCTGAGTTTCTGAATCGGCTCGACTACGGCATCTTTGTGGCTACAGCCGTTGCCCTGGCCGCCTGGTACCTGATCGAAAAGACTCGTTGGGGATTCGAGCTCCGCACTGTCGGCGACTCTCCGGAGACCGCCCGGTATGTCGGAATAGGGGTCTCTCGGAAGATCCTTGGCGTGTTCCTCCTTTCCGGTGCCTTTGCCGGGCTGGCGGGATCGTTGTTCGTCGCCGGACCTGTGGGTGCGCTCGATCCCCGGTCTCTCGAATTGGGCCTCGGGTTCACCGGGATCATCGTGGCTGCCCTGGCTCGACTCAATCCGATCGCCGTCGTGCCAGTGGCTGTGCTGTTGGGCGCTCTCAGCAACGCCGGGCCGTCACTGCAATCCATTGGTGTTCCTCCGGCGACCGTCACCATGCTTCAGGGTGCCATTCTCGTGTTTGCCGTCGCCGGCGAGTTCTTCATCGCCAACAAGGTCCGGCGGCCAGAGAAGATGCCTTCCGCTCCAGCCTCGGCCGAGGAGGTGGCGGCATGAACGACTGGTGGTGGGTTTCGACCCTGGTTTTCGGCATCAGTCTTGGGACGCCGCTGGTGTTCGCAACGGTGGGCGAGATCATCACCGAACGAGCCGGGATCCTGAACCTTGGTGTCCAGGGCACCATGCTCATAGGTGCTGTCGCCGGCTTCTGGGCCACCTTCAGCATCGGTGGGGGTATTGGCTTGTTCCTTGGCGTGCTCGCAGCGGTCATCGCCGGAGCCGCCATCTCGATGATCCACGCCATCCTGTCGATTTCTTTGCGTGTCGACCAGATCGTCTCCGGGCTTGCCCTCACGCTGTTTGGAACTGGTTTGGCGAGTTTCATGGGCAAAGTCGGATCGAACCCGCTGGTGGGTGAGCCGTCGCGGGAGACGTTCCAACCGATCTTCGAAGGCGGGATCACCGAACTTCCTTTGATCGGACCGATCTTGCTGAGTCATGACATCATGGTCTACGTGGGCGTTCTGACCGCAGCGGCGGCGAGCTTCTATCTGTTCCGCACCCGTATGGGCCTTTCGTTGCGTGCCGTAGGTGAGGACCCGGCATCCGCCGAGGCAGCCGGTGTCAATGTGAACACGGTGCGCTACATCCACGTCATGGTCGGAGGCGCCCTATCAGGGCTTGGTGGGGCCTACTTCGCGCTGAAGATCGTGCCCACGTGGCAAGACGATCCCATTGGCGCCGCCGGGTGGATCGCGATCGCCCTGGTCATCCTGTCCAGTTGGCGACCCTGGCGCGCATTGTTCGTTGCTTACCTGTTCGGGTCGGCTCAATTCCTGGAGCTTCAGATCCAGACCCTCGGCGAGCCGTGGAATGCGATCCCGTCGACGCTGCTGGCCATGATCCCGTTCCTGATGGCGATCATCGCGATGATCGTGTTTGCCAGTGGCAAACGCGCCCGTCTGTTGGGGGCGCCGGCTGCGCTGGCCATCCCCTACTTCCGGGAGCAGCGCTAGTCAGAAGGTGCAGATTCGGTCGATGCGGGGGTGGTCCCTGAGTGCCTCCTGTATCGACTCCGCGGCCACCTTGGTATCCGGTCGAAACTGAGTGAGTGCCACCACCACACGGGTTTCATCCGGGACTCTGGCCAGACCGCCGCTCTGGCTACCGATGACGGCGGCAACATCCTCCGGAGTGAGTTTCTCGTCGAGACCACGTCCGGTGATGGCAGAGACCAGTTCGGGGCGATGGGCTACCTCGCCAACCCGGTTTCCAACCGCATCGAGACCGGTCACTACGACGACGCTTGTGGACCGGGACGGAATGACCGGCTCGTGTTCGGCCGGCGCCTTGATGGCACGTCTCCGTGCCCCGTCGGCCTCCACCACGATGTAGTCCACACTGTTGTCGTCGGCCAACTCGTCGACCATCGCGGTCGGGACGCCGATGACTTTGGGTCCGTCGGTCTCACCGATCAGGAAAACCATGTTGCCGGCCGCAATCACCCGCCTGACCTCATCGAGATCATGTACAGGCGCCGACGAGGCTGGGATCTGGTTTGTGCCCATCTTGGTGGTGGTAGTGAGCACGACCCGATGTCCGTTCTTTGCCAGTTCGTGCCCGAGCCCGAGCAGCAGTGTGGATTTCCCTCCGGCACCGACGAAGGAAACCAGCTCACGTGGACCGAGCCCCAGGGTCTGGGAGAAGCTTCGAGTCATTCGCTTTGCCCGTTCAGCCAGGACAGGACAGCCTCGAGGACACCGGCGCCCACCAGTCGCGCCTTGTCCGAAATCTCGAAACAAGCGGTGCGATCACCCCGTGGGTCGATATCACCGATCTTCATACCCTCCGAGACAGAGAAACCTGGTGTGATGAGCCCACGCACCACGCCGTCGGTAGTGGCAACAACCGGTTGGCCACCCGCCCTGCCCAGCGTCTGGCCTTTTGTGACCTGGTCGCCAATGGCCACATCCCAATGGGCTTCGCCGTTGCTGCTAGCCCGCACGATGCGCTCGGCTGATTGGCCGCCAATGCGACCTGGCACGCCTGAGTCCGGTTCGGCGGGCCCGTGCCAGATCACCCGGCCCAGTTGGTGACCTCGTTTGGTCTCAACCACTGCGTGACAGTCGACACCGGCAACGAAACCGGGGCCAAGCGCTACCACCAGTGGGGCCTGGTCGATCGTCGTGTCGATGTTTCGCTTGGCGATGCGGGCGTCGACGATGATCGACGCGGGCTCGGCGAAATCGGGGAGAGTCGGGCTGACGAGGACGGGAACTATCTCGGAGCGGGCCAGCTCTATCGTCTCGGCCGCCGTTGTAGCGCGCACCCCCCGGATTCCGTCGATCTCGATCCTCCCCTCACCGACTGCCGACGCGAAGGCGACCTTGCGTCTAATCGCAAGCGGGTGATCGAGTTCCAGCACAACAACGGGGAAACCGGCCCGATGAAGCTGATAGACGACTCCGGAGGCCAGATCACCACCACCTCGCACGACAGCCAGCTGATCGCCGAAGAGCATCAGGCCTGGTGGTCCTCCCCGGAAGTCCCCGTTCTGATCACCTGAATCACCTGGGCGAGAATGGAGACAGCGATCTCTTCGAGGGTTTCCGCTCCGAGCTCAACCCCGATGGGCTGGTGGATCCGGTCGAGCTCCTGCTCATCGATTCCTTTGGCGAGGATCTCGTCTCTGACTGTCATCCACCGTCGCCGGCTTCCCATCACACCGATATACATGGCCGGCGTATCCAGAAGCCGTGGGATGGCGTCGGCGTCGATGTCGGTGGAACGGGACACAAGGATCACCGAGGTGTTCTCGGTGACTTCCTCCTTGGCGAGAGCCTCCACTACCGAGCCGCGAAGACGGACATCGGCATTCGGCAGGTGCTGTTCTGAGACCATGTCCTCGCGATCGTCGGTGATCACTGTGCGATAGCCGAGCCAGTGCGCGAGATCGACAACTGCGCGGCCGACGTGACCGGCTCCTATGACGAAGATGGTGTGTGCTGGCATGTAGGGCTCCAAATAGATCTGGACTTCACCGCCGCAGACGCCGGGATCACCGCGGCTGGGCTCGAGCAAGGAGTAGGAGAGCATCTGTGTCTTGCCGTCGCGCATCGATTCTCGAGCGGCTTCGATGACTCGCGACTCCATGTCTCCACCGCCCACTGTGCCGCTGATGGTGCCATCGCCGTATATGAGCATTTTGGTGCCGGCACGGCGCGGCACAGATCGTTTGGTCGCGACGACAGTCGCCAGGGCCACCGGCTTTGACGCGGCAACGGCCTCCGCCAACTCACTCACCAGGTGATGGTCGTCGCCGGTATTCACGCCAGCTCAGTCCGGTTGCATCGCGTTCCACACCCGCTCCGGTGTGAAAGGGATGGCGTCGATGCGGACGCCGGTAGCGTTGACTATGGCATTGCGAATCGCCGGAGCGACACCGTCCTTGGGGATTTCGGCAATTGCCTTGGCGCCAAATGGCCCGCTTTTCTCCATTGTCTCGACCAGATAGGTGTCGATTCGGGGCATCTCGTCGGCTCGATAGATCCAGTAAGGGCCGAACTTCGCATTGACCATGCGGCCGGTCTCGTCGTAGGCCATCTCCTCACAATGGGCGTAACCGAGGGCCTGGACCATCCCCCCCTCGACCTGGCCGGCGGCCGTTATCGGGTTGATAGGGACGCCGCAGTCGACGGCCATCACCAGCGCCTTGACGTCGACCTGCCCCGTGTCCATGTCGACTTCCACCTCGGCAAACTGAGCGGCATATGGCGGTGGTGATTCCGGTGACACATAGGAGGCCGTGCCCATGATCTGGTGTTGTTGCTGCTGATGGAGCGAAGAGAGAGCGATGTCGGCGAGACTGACCGATCGGCCATCGGTCGACCATGCCTGGCGGTCGCGTAGCTCGATTGCGTCGGGCCGCTCGCCGAGCATCAGAGCTGCCCGGTCCACGACCATCCTGGCAGCCTCCTCGGCTGCCCGTTTCACAGCCATTCCCGAAATGTATGTTGTGCTCGAGGCGTAGGCGCCGGTGTCAAAGGGCGTCATGTCCGTGTCGGCGGCGTAGACCAGGATGTCCTCTAGAGGCACACCCAGAACTTCGGCGGCGATTTGCCCGAGGATGGTGTCGGCGCCTGTGCCGAGATCTGTCGCGCCAAAGAGCAGGTTGAAAGAGCCGTCATCGTTGATCTTGATGCTGGCCGCACCCATATCGAGACCTGGTATGGCGCTTCCGTGCATGCAGAGCGCAAATCCGATACCGCGGCGAATGTGCGGGCGATCTTTCGGGTTCACCCAATCGGGGTCCACGCGACGTTGCCAGGAGATCGCTCGTTTGCCCTGGGCGACACATTCTTCGATTCCGCTCGACGTGACGACCGGGACGAGGGCCCCCTCGGTGTCGCCTTCGCCGAGTTCGGGGGCCACATCCATCGGATCGCCGGTTGTCGTCCAGTTCATCTGGCGGAACTCGAGAGGGTCCATCTCCAACGCGTCGGCTATGTCCTCCATATGGGACTCGAGCGCAAACAACGCTTGAGGCGCCCCGTATCCCCGATAGGCACCCGGCACCGGGATGTTCGTGTAGACGACGTCGCAGCGGAACCGCTTGTTCCTTGCCTTGTAGGAGCTGAGGCCCCGCAAACCGCTGACCATCTGCACTGTGAGCCCGTGGGTGCCGTAGGGACCGGTGTTGGCCAGGACTTTCATCTCTTGTGCGACAAGCCGCCCGGACTCGTCTACTCCAGTCCGGTACGTGATGGTCTGCGGATGGCGAGTGCGGCTTGAAACGAACTCCTCTTCTCGCGTGAGCTCGTAGCGAACGGGCCTCCCCGTTGCCTTGGTGAGATGCCCCACGATGTCCTCGATCAGCATCTCCTGTTTTGCCCCGAATCCACCGCCGATGCGGGGTTTGACGATGCGGATGTGTTTGACCTCGAGATCCAGCAGCGGCGCCACCATGCGTCTGACGTGAAACGGGACTTGAGTGGAGGTGCGGATCACCATTCGCTCGTCGCTATCCCAGTACGCGATGGCGATGTGGGGTTCTATCGGAGTCTGCTGGACCTGATGGACACGGAATGTGCGCTCGAAGATACGATCCGCCTGCTCGAAACCTTCGTCGACATCTCCGACGTCAGCGGACAAGTGATGGACGATGTTGCGCGAGGCGTCGTGCGCTCCCTCCATGTCCTCTTCGTCATGGATGACGGGGGCGCCATCGAGGATGGCGTCTTTCTCATCGAACACTGCCGGGAGCACGTCATAACTCACCTCGATGAGCTTGACTGCCTCTTGAGCGATTTCCACCGTGTCCGCGGCGACGGCGGCGACACGATCACCGACGTAACGCACCTTGTTGTCAAAGCTCACCTGGTCGTAGGGGAGAGGGTTCGGGTAGCTCTGACCCCCAGAGGCATAACGCACTCTGGGGACGTTCTCATGATGTAGGACGGCCCTGACCCCGGGCAGGGCACGCGCCTTGCTGTCGTCAATGGCCACGATCCATGCGTGGGCGTGTGGGCTGTACAGCACCTTGGCGTGGAGCATTCCCCGTATCTCGATGTCGTCCACGAAGGCAGGGTTGCCCTTGGCCAGTTTCACGGCATCGACCTTCATCTCTGGTTTGCCGACGACGGTTGTCTCCGGCACCTCAGGGTGGGGCACGACTTTGGGAAGCACCGGGTGAAGAGAGTCCGGCTCGGTGAGATCCTCAACGTCGATGTCGTAAGTGAGGGGCTTGATCAGAGCCTTGGCTATCTCCTCGACTTCCTGGCCTGCCAGCAGGGCAGCGGCGCGTTGCACTGCCAGGACGGGACGCAGATACCCGGTTTCGCGATCGAGGATGCCGGAGAGGGCGTCCCGGATCTCCTCTTCGCTGGGATCGGGGTTGGCTTCCAAGAGCTGCTTGGCGGCGAGGATCGTCGCCGGTGTCGCGTAACCGGACTGGATGGCGCCGGTGGCGATGAATGCCTCTTGTATCGGATGGAGACTCTGGGGTGAGGCGAGACCTTCGACTGTCTCGATGGCATGACCGTCTGCTTGGGCGGCGAGCATTACGTCTGCGGAGATGAGTTGACCATCCACCAGCACCGCGGCCGCCCCGGTCTCACCTGTCTCCGAGCCGAAACGCACGCTGTAGTAACCCTCTCGCCTCAGGACGGTGCGTAACGACTCGTGCGGTGCGCATTCGAACTCATGACCTTCTCCGTTGACGGTGACGTTGACGATCAAGGGCTGTCTCTATCTTCCAAGCGGGTTGTGACCCGTTGGCTGAGAACACGCGCCAGATGGCGCCGATAGTCGGCTGAGCCACGGAAGTCCGGCTGAGGATCGAGGGCCTCGATCTGATCCGGCTTGACAATGATCGGTGTCTCACCGACTCCGGCTGCCGCAAGACGGATGGTCCCGGAGCTGGTTGCGTGTCCTGCGACGAGCACTATGGGGATGTCGGCAGGTGTGCGTGCGGTGCTGTCGTAAACCCCGGCCCCACCCATCGGAACCGATACCGAAGTGATGACGCCACCGCCCAGGTGTGAAGGATCTGC
>QIDW01000363.1 GCA_003230435.1 Acidimicrobiia bacterium
ATGCAGAGGAGCTCAGAGAATCGAACGAATCCAAAGAGCGGCTACTTGCTTCGGTCTCTCATGAGATTCGAACGCCACTTACCGCCATTGTCGGACTGTCCGAAGAGATCATCTCGAGCCGAACCAGCCTCGGCGATGAGGAGCTAGACGAGCTCAATGGAATCATCGCGATCCAGAGCCGTGAGTTGGCTGAACTCGTAGAGGATCTGCTCGTCGCCTCCAGAGCCGATGGCGGCACTTTGTCGATCAGGCCAGACATCGTTGATCTGCGAGATGAGGCGGAGAAGGTGCTGCAAGGCGTTCAGGAGTCACACCCAACCGACAAGGAGATCATCCTGCGTGGCGAGGGTGTTGTGGCCTGGGCCGATCCGCTCCGCGTGCGACAGGTGATTCGGAATCTCCTCACGAATGCCATCAAGTACGGGGGAGGGCAGATAATCCTCGGCGTGAGTGAGAACGACGGACGGGCGCAGGTGATGGTGGCCGATGATGGCGTCGGTGTGCCCGTGCTGGAGTCCGACCTCATCTTTGAGAGGTACTACAGGAGCGCTCAGTCCCCAACCCAGCCTGGCTCCGTTGGGATCGGGCTTGCTGTTTCCCGGCAACTCGCCGACATGATGGACGGAACGCTCGAGTACATCGATGGAGAGAATCAACACAGGTTCGTACTCTCGCTACCCGGAGCAGAACCCGTTGATGCCGGATCGCCTTCGGCACACGAAGGCATAACCAGCAATTTCTGATTCCTCGTCTGGTAACTGGCTATCGAATCGTTGTAGAATCCGCCGCTCGGGTTTCATGGCTTCCTCACTCCTACGCAAGCGCTTGATTATTGGTGGCGCGCTCATAGTCGTAATGACCATGGGCGTAGCTGTCGCATTCGCCGTGTCCACATGGGGCGAGGTGAAGCGGGTCACTATCGAGCGACCAACGGAGCCACCGCCAGTTGCGGTACCTGCGGCCGACGATGGTGAGCAAAGCCTCGAGGAGGACGATCCGACGGTCGAACTCGAACCTGGCTTCGTAGATCCCAGTGACGGTCTCGACGTGTTCCTTCTGGTGGGCTCAGATTCGCGTGACAATCTCGATGACCTCGAAGGGTTTGGCCGGGTCTCGGGAAATCGCGCCGACGTTGTGATGGTGCTGCTTCGGACTGAGTCTGAGACTGCAGTGCTTTCGTTACCCAGGGATCTTTGGGTGACCGACATCTGCACCGGCCGTGAGGCACGCATCAACGGCATGCTCCAGGGCTGTGGCGAGAAGATGAATGGGCCGACCCTTCTGACCCTTTCTGTCGAACGTCTGATCGGGGAGACGGTCGACCATTTCGCCCTGGTTGACCTCGCAGGTTTTCAAAGTGCTGTTGACGCAATCGGCGGTTATGAGATCTGTGTCGAGCGTCCGGTTCGGGATAGGCGGGCAAACCTCGAACTACCGGCGGGATGCACAACGGCATCCGGGGAACAGGCGCTTGCCTGGCTACGCTCCCGCCGCACACAGGAACTCACGGATGCCGGCTGGAGGACCATGTCTGGCATGAGCGACCTTGCCCGCAACGACCGACAACGGGCTTTCCTCATCGACATGATGGCGAGCCTCTCTGATTTCTCAAGCCCGCAAGCCGTGACGGCGGCTGCCCAGGCCGTGGCGCCGTTTCTCACGGTCGATTCCGGCCTCAGCCTCATTCAAGCCGTCGACTTTGCATGGACCATGCGGGGTTTGAGCAGCGGATCCGTGATTGAACTCAGCGTGCCGGTCTATGGCTACACGACAGAAGCAGGAGAGGCAGTGCTTCTCTCGTCAACTCCAGTCGACGAAGTCGTGGCCGCCTTTCTCTTTCCGGAGACGGCAAAGTCAGCCAACTTGGTGACCGGCTAGCAGAGGACACCCGGCTGTCGTAATGTCGCCGCCGGAGCCCTTACTTGAGCGAGTATCTGACGGATGACTGAACAGAAGCGAGTTTTCTCAGGTATGCAGCCGACCGGCGATCCGCATGTGGGGAGTCTGATCGGCGCCCTCAACAACTGGGTTGGCATGCAGGATGAGTACGACACGATCTACTGCGTGGTCGACCTTCACGCGATGACCGCTCCCTATGACCCGGCCGATCTGAGCAGGGAGCGAGCCGATCTCGCCAAGATGATCCTGGCTGCCGGGGTGGACCCCAAGCGCTCACTTCTCTACTACCAGTCGGAGGTGCCCCAGCACGTTGAGTTGTCCTGGATTCTGAGCACTTTCACCGGTCTCGGGCAGTTGGAGAGGATGACTCAGTTCAAAGAGAAGGCCGATAGGGGGGGCCAGAACCTGGGGCTTTTGGCGTATCCGGTTCTTCAAGCCGCCGATATTCTCATACATCGAGTCCACGCCGTCCCTGTTGGCGATGATCAAGCCCAGCATCTGGAACTGACTCGTGATCTGGCGGAGAGGTTCAACAGCCGCTATGGCGACGTGTTCCCGGTTCCCGAGAGGATCACCCCTGAAATCGGAGCACGGGTCATGTCACTCACTGACCCGACCTCGAAGATGTCGAAGTCGGACCCGAGCCTGAAATCACGGATACTGCTTACGGACAGCACCGACCAGATCATGAAGAAGGTGAAGTCTGCTGTAACCGATACCGGAACCGAGGTGGCCTTTGACTGGAAGGACAAACCCGGTATCTCGAATCTTCTGGAGATGTTCTCCTTCTTCAGCGACAGGTCAATCGACGACCTCGTATCGGAGTTCAGTTCCTCCGGTTACGGGACGTTCAAGGTCGCCGTCGGTGAAGCTGTGGCTGAGGGCCTCAAACCGATCCGCGATGCATACGAAGGCACGTCCGATACGGAGGTCGCCGAGGTCATGGCATCGAGTGCGTCCAGGGCACGCGAAATGGCCGACGGGACGATGGCCTCTGTGCGCGGGAGCGTTGGTTTGGCCTAGTGCCCCCACTTAGTCGATAGCGTCAATGCCATGGGCGCTGCGGTCGACTGTGAGGCAATCGGTGACGGTCTGTTCGGCCAACCGGTCAACTCTGTAACGACACTCGCTTTTGTCGTGGCGGGTCTCTGGATCGCCGGCGTCCGCCCGGACCGTCGCTGGGTGGGCGCGGCTCTGACCGCCACCGGGCTCGGATCGTTCCTATTCCACGGGCCGATGCCCACTGGCGCCGAATGGGCCCACGACGTGACCCTTGCCTGGCTGCTGGTAGTGGTGGCCGGGACCAGCACGAGGTGGGTGCGGACGACCCAGGTTCCAGGCCTGGTTGCCCTGGCAGTGCTCTTCGCTCTCTTTCCAGCTGCTGCCGATCCCACGGTGGTTTCAATCGTCGTTGTTGCCGTGGTGGTCAGGATTCGAATTGACCGAACGCCTCACACATGGGGTGCGCTCTCCCTCCTCGCGACGACGGCAATCATCGGCCGGTTGGGCTCCACCGGAGGACCACTGTGCAATCCGGAATCGCTGATCCAGCCCCACGGCTTGTGGCACCTCGGTGCAGCTGCTTCAGTGACGTGGTGGGCCTTGGCCACCGGTCCGAAGCAAGCGCGCCAGATGACGGAAACTCGATGAGCGAATCCCTCTCCAAGCTGTTTCGGTTTCCAACATCCGCTCTACGACTTGATTTGTGTCAGATCGACCGAGGCTGTCTGATCCACAGTCACATACGCCTCGGGATTGGTCTCTCGTATCAACCGCAAGATGTTGGAGACTTTCTTGCGGGGAACAACACAAAACGTGACTCTCACTTCACCGTCCCGACCATCTCCGTTGATGACCGTGACGCCAACCTCCTCTTTGCGCAGCCTGTCTGCGACCGGCGTGGACTCCACCGGGGCGATGACCCGAACCATCGATTGCCCCAGCGCAAGCCACTCTTCCACCGTCGAGCCCGCGTATGTGCCTGCGGCAAATCCTGCGGCGAAGGCGACCATCCGCAGAGGATCGTCGAGTCCGTCGAGAACCCTGGCCACCACAAGGACCCAGATCAGCGACTCGACGAAGCCGAGCAGGGTGGCCGGTCCTCGTCGGCCACGCCCGAGCAGGACAATCCTGACGGTGGACATTCCAACGCTGATCAGGCGGAGGAAGAAGATGATGAGAAGATCGAGGGCGACATCCATGTCATCAACGTTAGAACGGGAGAGGGTGTCAGCCTGAACACCTTCGTGTTTTAGGAGAGGCTCTCCAGCAACTCTGGAGGAAGCACCAACACCAGCGCCGCCAACAGATTCCAGCCCGAGTGGATGAAGATCGCCGGCCCGAGACGTCCTGATCGCATGGTTACCCACGCGAGTAGGACACCGAGGATGAAGATTGGCGGTAGCACTACTGCGGCCGATGCAAGGATCCGCTCCGGGTCCAAGCCGAGAACGTGGCCTGAGGAGAAGACTGCAGCGGAGACCACACTCGCAAATATTATTCCTCGATGTGCGATCGCCCGGAGCAAGACACCTCTGAAGAGGAGCTCTTCGATGACTGGCGCCAGTACGACGGCAGCAACGACCAGCGATAGCCTGATCTGGATCGGTGAATCGAGGTTGGCCAGAGCATCCGCCACCTGCTGGGGTGGGCGACCATCGGGGAACAGCCGCTCGGATAGGGGGAGTAGAAGGAGTGCTAGACCGAGTTGGAGGATCAGGCCAAGACCGATGTAGAAGGCATCCTTGGGTTCTACGGAGAAGCCAAGGTCACCTTCGACCTTCCGTCTCTTCAGGATCCAGAGGACGCTCAGGGTTCCGATGTACTGACCCGCCAGGGCGAGAACGACGGTCCAATCGCCGCTTTCAACAAGGAGACCGATGCCGAGGAAGACGGCACTCCCGAGGAATCCGCCAAGCCAGACAAACACAAAGTCGACGACCGACCATGACCTAACCACCGGCCGGGAGCCTACATCCGGCGGGCTCCTAGGCACTGTTACCCTGCCCGAGAGCGCTGGAGGATCTCAATGGAAATCGATATCGGCATAGGCAAGTCGGGGCGACAGGCATTCGGCTTCGACGACATTGCGATAGTCCCCTCGCGACGGACCAGAGACCCCGACGACGTAGATATCTCCTGGCAACTCGACGCTTTCAAGTTCGAGCTTCCAATGATGGGCTCCGCCATGGACTCAGCGATCAGTCCGGAGACGGCAGTCGAAATCGGCCATATGGGTGGTCTGGCAGTTCTCAATCTGGAGGGTCTATGGACCCGGTACCACGATCCCGCTCCCTACTTCGAGGAGATCGCGGAATTGCCTGACGAAAAGGCGACTCGTCGGATGCAAGAGATCTACCTGCAACCTGTCGACCCAGACCTGATCGGTCAAAGGGTTGCCGAGCTAAAGGCCGCTGGCATTGTCACTGCTGCGAGCCTGACGCCGCAACATGTCGAGAGCTGGGCCCCCACTGCGCTCGAGGCCGGTCTCAACATCCTGGTCATTCAGGGCACCGTGGTATCGGCTGAGCACGTTTCCAGTCGGGAGGAGCCACTCAATCTCAAGGAGTACATCGCCAGTTGCGAAGTGCCGGTGATCGTCGGAGGTGTTTCCAGCTACTCAACATCTCTCCACTTGATGCGCACGGGTGCCGTTGGCGTACTCGTCGGTGTCGGCCCTGGGGCGGCCTGTACGACAAGAGGTGTTCTCGGCGTGGGTGTTCCCCAGGCAACGGCGATCGCCGACGCGGCCGGAGCACGAATCCGCTATCTCGACGAGACGGGCCGATATGTGCACGTCATCGCCGATGGTGGCATGAGGACTGGTGGCGATGTGTCCAAGGCCATCGCTTGCGGTGCTGATGCTGTGATGATCGGCTCGCCGCTGGCGTCTGCCACCGAGGCCCCGGGCAAGGGTTACCACTGGGGCATGGCCACTTTCCACCCGACGCTGCCCCGCGGGGCTCGCGTGAAGACGGGCGAACGGGGGACTCTCGCCGAGATCCTGATCGGCCCAGCCCACGAGAATGATGGCCGACTCAACCTCTTCGGAGGCCTGCGAGCCTCGATGGCTACGACCGGATACTCCGACGTCAAGGAATTCCAGAAGGCGGAAGTAATGATCGCGCCGTCGATTCAGACCGAGGGCAAGTCGCTGCAGCGTTCTCAACACGTCGGCATGGGATGACGGTCGGGCAGCACGAACCCACCGTCCTGGTCGTCGACTTCGGCGCCCAATACGCCCAACTGATCGCGAGACGAGTCCGCGAGGCGCATGTTCGATCAGAGATCGTTTCTCGCGATATCACGCCAGAGGAGATCCGCCGGCGTCGGCCGATAGGATTGATTCTCTCGGGTGGACCCGCCTCGGTCTACGCAGAGGGCGCCTATCGGATGGATGCCGCCATTCTCGATCTCGGCATTCCCATCCTCGGCATTTGTTACGGACATCAATTACTTGCCGACCTTGCTGGTGGCGAGGTGACAAACAGCGGGAACGCCGAATACGGGAACACCACGATGGACGTGACAGCTGACTCGGTCCTGCTCAGCGGGCTTCCAGGTTCACAAACCGTGTGGATGTCTCACAAAGACCAGGTGACTGTTCCTCCCGAGGGTTTCGTTTGCGTGGCGTCAACGGGTGGCGCCGCCGTCGCTGCGATGGAGAACAGAGAGCGACGATTCTATGGAGTCCAATTTCACCCTGAGGTCGCACACACCCCACGGGGTAGCGAGATCCTCAAGCAGTTCCTCTACGAGGTTTGCCAAGCAACTCCGGCGTGGACGTCTCACTCGATCATCGAGTCGCAGGTGGCGGCGATAAGGGATCACGTCGGTTCGGACAAGGTTATCTGTGGTTTGTCGGGTGGCGTCGATTCGGCGGTGGCCGCAGCGATTGTCCATGAGGCGGTTGGCGACCAGTTGACAGCCATATTCGTCGACCACGGCCTTCTTCGCACCGGCGAGGCCCACCAGGTCGAGGAGACGTTTCGGTCTCACTTCGCCCTTGACCTCATCCATGTCAAGGCCGAAGATCGCTTTCTCGAGCAGCTCGAGGGTGTGACCGACCCGGAGCAGAAACGCAGGATCATCGGGGAGACTTTCATCCGTGTTTTTGAAGAAGCTGCCTCCTCGGTTGGCGATGCCAGGTTCCTGGTTCAAGGAACGCTCTATCCCGATGTGATCGAATCAGGCTCCGGCTCGGCTGCGACGATCAAGACTCATCACAACGTTGGTGGCCTTCCCGACGACATGACTCTGGGTCTCGTCGAACCATTGCGAGATCTTTTCAAGGACGAGGTTCGGGCGATTGGCGAGGAGCTCGGGTTGCCTGAGGAAATTGTTTGGCGTCAACCGTTCCCCGGCCCAGGTCTGGCCGTGCGGATCA
>QIDW01000395.1 GCA_003230435.1 Acidimicrobiia bacterium
CATCCTCGGCGGTGGGAGGGTTCGCTTTACGAGCTGCCCTATCAAGAGCGGTATTCGACAGTCCCACAGCCTCCTCGATCAACCCTGCTTCAGTCTCACAAGTAGCCATCTTGGAGATGGCGTCTACCTGATCCACTGAGAGGTCACCAGAAGCGAACCGTTTGTTGAGGACAGGAAGATCAGAAAGCCGTTTCGCAACCGAAACCAGTTGACGTGCGGTGTCATCACGAACCCGAAGCCGAACAGAAACCCAATCGGTCAGACTCCTCGCACCGTCGCCCATCCACGACTGGGCAACATCGGCAGCCTGAACTAGTGCACACAGTTCGGCCGCGGAAGCAGCGTGCAAACCGCCGAAATGATCGAAACCCCGGTCGATCTCATCCGAAGTGGCAAGAGACCAATCCATAGTCTCCACTCAACAGGCGACCCGTGACAGATTTGACCGAAAACAGACCGATTCGCAAAGAAATCCGAAAAAAGAATCTCGCCGGGTGTCTATTCGGCTGCGTCCGTTATCGCCTCGGTCATCGAGGGATGGACCATCAGAGTCTCGACCAAGGTTTGCGCCGAGACTTGCGCCTGAACCGCCAGGGCGATGATTCCTATCAACTCTGATGCCCTGTGACCGACAATCGTCCCGCCAAGAACCACCCCGGTGGCCGGGTCGGAAGTTACTTTCACGAACCCCCGGGTGAAGTGCTGCAACACCGACCGGGCGTTCGAGGCAAACGGCACCTTGGTCGTGCGAACCTTCCGGCCTAAGGCGGCGGCCTCGACATCAACCAAACCCACCGAGGCAATCTCAGGTTCGGTGAAAATGGCTTCGGCGACCTTGCTGTAGTCCAGAGGCTCGACCGGAAGGTTGAGAGCGTGGCGAGCGATCTTGCGTCCCTGCATCGACGCCACCGAACTCAGAGGCATCTGTCCCGTGACATCGCCGGCGGCGTAAATGTGGGACACCGACGTTCGCTGGTATTCATCCACAGGGACATATCCATGATCGGTTTCGATACCGGCAGTATCAAGCCCGAGGCCATCGGTCAGGGGCACGGAGCCGACAGCAAGCAGTGCATGCGACCCGGCAATGACCCGACCGTCTTCACAGATAACCGAGACTCCATCGGCGGTCAGATCGATCGACTCGGCGCGAGCCCCGATGACCAGACGCACTCCCCTCTCCAGGAAGTCCTCCTCGAGTACGGCGGCTACCTCGGGATCCCTGTGAGGAAGGATCTGCTGACGGGAGACAACCAAACTGACATCTGCCCCCATGCTCTCGAAGATGTGGGCGAACTCGACGCCGGTAACCCCCGAGCCGATCACAACAACGTGCCTGGGAACCTCGGGGAGGTCGTAACAATCTCTCGTGGTCAACACCCGCTCGCGGTCCACATCTGCCCAATCCGGAACACGAGGCGCGGACCCGGTGGAGATCAGCGCCTTGTCGAAACTGATCCTCTTGTCACCATCGGCCGTCTCGACAATCGCCTCGTTTGGACCGACAAACCGACCGGTCCCCCTTATGAGGTCGACCTGCTGGGAGTCGAGCAGATTGATCCAGCTCGTGTTGATGTCGGCCGTGATCTCGGTGATCCGCTCAGAAAGAACCTTTGGATCGACCTGACCGGGGTCGTTGACCAAACCAAGTTTCACGGCGTTGCGAACCGAGGTGTGCCTCAAAGCGCTGGCGGCCATCGTCTTTGATGGAATGCAGTCCCAGAGGTGGGCCGCGCCTCCGATGATGTCCTTCTCGATCAGCGTCACCCGGCCGCCCTTCGTGGCTGCGGTGGTGGCTGCCTGGGTGCCGGCAGGGCCTCCACCGATTATCAATAGATGGGTTCGGGTGTCACTCATGATGCTCCAGGCCGATAGACCCCAAAAACCTCTCGAAGTGAATCGGAAACCTCACCGACGGTCGCCCCAACTGCCAATGCGTCCTTGGTCGCGACCATCAGGTTCTGATCGGTGGCGGCCACCGCTCCAACCTGTGAAAGAGCCGTCGTGACGCCGTCTTGATCACGCCCGGCGCGCCAGGCCTCGACCGAGCCCTTCTGTGACTCCTCGACAGCCGGGTCGATGTCCAACACCGGAATGGGTTCTGATTCGTCGGAAGTGAACCGGTTGACCCCGACAACGACGGACTCGCCGCTGCCTTGCCGTTGCGCCTCCCGGTAGGCGGAGTCTTCGATCTGGCCCTGCATCCATCCTTCCTCGATAGCGATGACGGAACCGCCCATGGAGGCGATGTGGGCGAGTAAGTCTTCGGCTTTGGCCTCGAGATCGTTGGTGAGCTTCTCGACAAAATACGAGCCGGCCAACGGGTCGACCGTGCCGGCAACACCCGACTCGTGCGCAATCACCTGCTGGGTGCGCAAGGCAACGAGAGCACTCTCGTCGGTCGGCAGACCGACGGCTTCGTCATACGAATTCGTGTGCAGCGACTGCGTGCCTCCAAGCACAGCCGCTAGAGCCTGAATCGTGGTCCGCACAATGTTGTTGAGCGGCTGCTGAGCAGTCAGGGTCGAACCTGCGGTTTGGGTGTGAGATCGCATAGACCACGACTTAGGATTCTTCGCCCCCACGTCGTCCCGCATATGCCGGGCCCAGATCCGCCGAGCCGCTCGGAACTTGGCGACTTCCTCGAAGAAGTCGTTGTGGCTGTTCCAGAAGAAAGAGAGTCTTGGAGCGAAAACGTCAACGTCGAGACCTGCGCTTATCGCTGCGTTCACATAGGCGAGGCCGTTGGCGATCGTGAACGCCAGCTCCTGTGCCGCCGTGGCTCCTGCCTCCCTGATGTGATATCCGCTGATCGAGATCGTGTTCCATTGAGGTAGGTGCTCGTCGGCGTACCCAAAGACATCCGTGATGAGACGCATCGACGGACGGGGTGGGTAGATGTAGGTACCCCGGGCCACGTATTCCTTGAGAATGTCGTTCTGGATCGTCCCGCGGAGTTGGGCGGCGGCGATACCGCGTTCCTCGGCAACCAGTTGGTAGAGCAGAAGCAGAATCGGCGCCGTCGAATTGATCGTCATCGAGGTCGACACTTCATCGAGGGGTATCCCATCGAAGAGACGACGCATGTCGTCGAGCGAGTCGATGGCGACTCCCACCTTGCCCACCTCGCCCGTTGCGAGGGGATTGTCCGAGTCGAGACCCATCTGAGTAGGCAAATCGAAGGCAACGCTGAGGCCGGTCTGCCCTGCCTCGAGAAGATCCTTGAAACGCCGGTTGGTCTCCTCAGGTGTGCCAAACCCCGCGTATTGACGCATGGTCCACAGCCGACCCCGGTACATGCTCGGGTAGGGACCCCGGGTGAAGGGGAACTCCCCCGGATTCCCGATCAGACCGGGTTCAGGTGGATCTGAATAGACGGTGTCTATCTCAATGCCACTCGTAGTGCGACGAGATTGGGCCATACCCTTTGTATCCTTACAGTCCCGGGGATCGTAGGTCGGGAACTCGTCGACTCCCCGCGACGTCGAATAACTACCGGATTCACGAAACAAACCCCTAGGAGCCCGCTGAACAATGCATGTCACCCATCTCGACGACCAGTCATCACCATCCGCGGTGTTCTCGGCTCCACCATTCCGGCACAAGGAGTGGCGAAACCTCGTCCTTGCGACTGGCGCGCCTGGCCGCCGATCTGAGCAACGGCATTATTCAGCAGACTCCTAGATGGCCAAGAAAGCCCTCATTCATCAGATCGAGGCGCGGGAAAGGCGAGGTCGCTGGTTTGGCGCCTTGGCCACCCTCCTCTCAATGTCCCTTCTCCTCTCGGGTTGGGTCGGTCTTTTCGCGTTCCTGGGAGCAAATTCTGCCTACGGCACATTCGAGGATCTTCAAGACGAATGGGTGCCTGACACCCGGGCCATGGAGCTCACGCTCCCCGACCTGAGTCGCGTCAGTCGCATCTACGCGGATTCGGGCGAGGTGCTCGACGAGTTGCACGACGGCCGCAACTCTCAGCCGGTCCCGTACGAATCGGTGCCCGAGATCGTCGTCTACGCCATCCTCGCAGCCGAGGACGCCGACTTCTTCAAGCATGAGGGTGTCGACTTTTCGGCAGTTGCCTCCGCTGCCGTTGACAACCTCCTCTACGACACCACTCGAGGTGGATCGACCATCACCCAGCAAGTCGTGAAGAACGCTTTCGTGGGCAACGAGCTCACGATCCGTCGCAAGGTCAACGAGGCGTTTGTTTCGGCCGAACTCGAGCGTCGTTTCTCCAAGGAGCGCATTCTCGAGTTCTACATGAACTCGGTTTACTTTGGCTCCGGGGCTTATGGCGTCCAAACCGCTGCCAGGGAGTTCTTCAGCAAGGATCTCGCCGATCTCGAGATCCACGAGGCAGCCGCACTTGCCGTACTCGTTCGCAGCCCGTCTCTGTACAACCCGCGTCGTCGTCCCGAGATCGTGCTCGATCGCCGCAACGACGTCATAGCCCAGATGGCCGAAGAGGGCTGGATCTCGGAGACCGAGGCCCTCAGGGAAACCCGTGAGCCGCTCGGCGTCATCGACTCTCCCCTACGTCGCGGTGAAGCCGACTTCGTCGTCGCGGAAGTGAAGCGCCAACTACTCAACAACGACCAGTTTTCTTTTCTCGGGGAAACGAACGAGGAGCGCAAAAAGGCGATCTTCGGATGTCCTGCCGATGATGTCGCCTGTGAAGGGGGTGGTGGTCTTCAGATATTCACCACCATCGACCTGGGACTCCAGAAGGAGGCCAACCGGATACTCACCCAATGGCTTCCACTTCTGCCTTACGAAGAGAACCTCGAAGCCTGCCGCGGTCTCTTCGATGACTTCGAGGAGAACCTGGAATTCTATGCCAAGTACGCCGAGACTCAATCATGTAAGCCCACTGGGGCCCTCACCATGGTCGACAACTACACGGGCGAGGTGAAGGTGATGGCGTCGGGACTTCCTTTCGAATTCAATCAGTTCGACCTTGCTATCCAGGGCCGTCGCAACCCTGGTTCGGCTTTCAAGCCATTTGCGCTGGTCACACTTCTCGAGCAGGGCTACACGTTGGGGGGTCAGTGGAGCGGTGAGAGCCCAATCCAGATTCAATGCGAGTTTCCTTGTGCGCCCAACGGCAGCAACATCTGGACCGTCAAGAATGCCGGCGCATCCAAGGGTGTGATGACCCTTGAAGCCGCCACTTATGGGTCCGTCAACGCGGTGTATGCACAGGTGTCGCAGGCCGCCGGGCCGGAGAACATTGTTGACATGGCCAGACGGATGGGTGTCACCGAGTCGGCGCTCAACCCCGTCCTCTCCATCGTCCTGGGCTCGTCGGCCGTGTCCACGTTGGAGATGGCGTCTGCCTTTTCCAACTTCGCCACCAATGGCGTGCGCCACAACGACTACATCATCTCCAAGATCGTCGACCGCGAAGGCACGGTCATTTACGAACACGAAGCGGAGACGACCCAGGTAGCCGACCCGGCCATCTTTGCCGCCGCCCGCCGAGCCCTGGTACAAGTACCGCGAATCGGAACCGCAGCCAAACCCTTCAAAGGCTTCCCCTACGGCAGTTTTGAGGATGGTTCTCCCCGGATTGGAGGCAAGACCGGAACTCACCAGAATTACCTCGATGCCTGGTATGTCGGGTTTACCCCCGAATACTCGACGGCAGTCTGGGTCGGGTACGAAGCGGAGCAGATACCCCTGGAAAACATAGTCGCCAACGGACAGACGTATAGGCGAGTATTCGGTAGCTCCATCCCGGCTCCGATCTGGGGAGAGTTCATGACCATCGTGATGGAGGATCTGCCCGAAACCAGGTTCCCCGACGAGCCCGCCAACATCAATGATTATCTGATACCGCCACCGACCCAGGTGCCAGTCCTCGTCGGACTAGAGAAGGACGAGGCAGCGAAGGAGCTGCGCCGCGAGGCTCGGCTCAACGTCGACATTGTCGAGGTTGCGTCGCTGGAACCCGTTGGGATAGTCGTCAACCAGTCGAATGAGCCTGGCGAGACGGTGAGTCAAGGCACATTCATCACGATCTTCGTATCGACGGGAGAGACGCCCGTGGCCCCGCTCCCAGGTCTAATCGGGCAAACGGTCGAGCAGGCACTCGAAATCGTCCGGGAGTTCGAGTTGAACTCCGGGGTCAAACTGAATCTGCTCCAACAGAAGGTCGCTGTCACCAACCCGAACCAGGTCGACAAGATCATCTCCACCAATCCACCACCCGGCACCGAGATCACCGAGTCGGCGTCGATCGTGCTCTTCGTGGGCCGACTTGGCTCAGCAGGCGACGGCTAACACTTCTTCCGATTTCTTTCGCGTCCTGCGCTACACCACTTGACGTTGGTTAACGATATCTTGTAGAACTTTCGGTATGAGAACCGAAGCGCCCGTAAGCGGCCAGAATCGTCCTCCGAATGAAACTGCCGTGGGGCACACGGGCGCTTCGGTCAGGCCCACTGCCCGGGTCCGCCCCGTAGTTCCCGTGCGTCTGTCGAAGAGCGAGGGCCGCTTCAGGCCGTCGGACCCCTATGTCAGAAGGTTCTGGGTAGCAGCCATTGGGCCCAGCGCCGTTGCCGAACTGCTCCGTCTGGTTCGTGCTGCTGGGAAGGGGGAGGATGTGCAGCTACCCAGACATCTGCCGATCCTCATCCGTGCCGGGCTGGCCGCCGGGAAGGATGGCTGCCTCGTGGTGGATGCCCGCTTCCCCGAGGTCCCGATGGAGCTCCGATGGCGCTTCCCACCCAGCCTCGCCGCCGAACACCGCCGACTCCTCGGCAGCGGCCGACCGCACTAGGAGCCCGCTAGCGGCGGGTAGCGAGGACGGCCATCAGGCCAAGGGCGACGAATTCGCCAATCGCAAAAGACAGGGCAACTCGCGTATCGGGTTCGACGCGGAGCAGAACGAGAGCCAGCACGCCGGCAGCCAGTCCACCGAGCCATGCAAAGCTGAGTCGTCTGGTCCTGGCTTCCGCGACGAGAACTTGACTGGCGATCTGTGCTGCCGCCGCAGCCGTAACGCCACCGGCGGCGAGCATTGCGACGATGGCCGTGGGAGCGAACTCCTCACCGAAGAGCAGCGCAACAACATCGGCACCGACGAGCCACCCCAACAGGGCACCCAACAGAGCCAGGCCAGCCCCACCAAATACCGCCAGCCGGGCTATCCGCGCCAACTGAGCGCGATTGGCCTCTCTGGC
>QIDW01000069.1 GCA_003230435.1 Acidimicrobiia bacterium
GCTGACACGCTGGGGTGCGGGTTTCGATCGTGGTCGACTCTTCCCACCCCGCCGATGTTTCGATTTTGGCAAGGCTACCGTCCCGTTGGGGTACTTGGGTGCAGAATAGTAGATCCTCGCTGGTGCCACGGATCGCCCAGCGGACCGCGGGTTGTCCGTGGAACCTGCCGGACTCGACGGGGTGGAGGAGACGATGACCCTCCGACAAAGGGGCCTCAGAGTGACATTTATGGGATCTCGGAGCGCTCCTCTGACCACCCTTCCCCGAACGCCATCCCCGCCCGGCGTTTCCTCCTGAGTGCCACCCATAGTCCCGCCAGCAGACCAGCCGGCGGCAGCAGCCAGACGACCAATGTTCTTCCTGATGCGGGTGGTTCGAGGATTATCCACTCTCCATAACGATCGACAAAAAAGGCGATGATCATCGGTGCGACCTGCGGCTACTTGTTCGGCGATGATCTCACGCATCGCCTGTGCCGTTTCGGATGGAGACTCTTCTACCGAGACTGTCTGGCAAACCGGGCACCGGAGTTGTTTGCCCAAGGCCTCGACCCGATCCGCATCCCGGGTTGAAGGGCTCAGGAGACCCAATCCAATGATCACGACGGCGCCGAGGACGGCTACCCAGCCGAGGCGCTCAGTCCACCGATGCGAGGGGCTCCGACTCATGCCCTTCTCCAATCGGTCGTATTCTCTCTGTTTTGCGTTTGCGCGCCCACAGGCCCCCAATGGCGACTATCAGGCCTCCTGCCCAGAGCAGATAGATATAGGGAAAAACTTGGGCCTCCAGGATAATTCCTTCTTGGTCGATCGACCGCAGACTCAAATAGAGGTCTTCCGTGAGGCCGATTCGAACCGCGGGAGTGCCGATCGCCTGAGTGAGATTGGGATAACGATTGACGCTGGGCTCCAGAACTTCGAGAAGCGTGCCGTCCCTGAAAACCGCGACCTGGGCGCCGAGCACGGTCCGGTTGGGCTCGGTTCGGTTGAAAGCTCCCTCGTAGACAAGGGTGTATCCGGCTATCTCCATCGACTCCCCAGGGGACAGGGACGCGTCGGCGCCTATTGCGAGGTTGCCATACATAGCGATCGCCACCGCCACCAACACCACCCCGACATGTGAGATCTGGCCGCCCCAATATCCGGGATCGCGTCTCATCACATGCATCGCTGCACGTCCTAGAGGGAGGTTGTCATTCCCGGAGATGCCACGAGCAGTCACCCACAACTGGCGGGCCGCCACCCCGACAGCAAAGACGGCCAGCATCACCACCACCACCACGTGGGGGACCCGGACTCCAGCCAAGACCACCAACGCTCCGGCAACGAGCGCTGCCTGAACGGGCCTTCGAATCCGGCGCCACACAACCGACCATCGCGCCACCCGGTAGGGAAACGCGGGCCCGATCCCCATGGCGAGCAGTAGCCCGTAGGACAGGGGGATGCCGAAGCGGTCGAAGAAGGGCCGGCCGACCGATACCTGGTCGCCTGTGATCGCCTCGAGCAGCAACGGGTAGACCGAGCCGACGAGCACCATGAAAGCGAAAACGGTCAGCAGCAGGTTATTGGCAAGGAAGATTCCCTCCCTGCTCGCCAGCGATTCGAGACGGGGAGGCTGGGTCATCGAAGGAAGCCGAACAGCGAGGATCAGAATGGATCCGACCAGGATCGCGGTCAGGAAGCCAAGCAGAACCGGGCCCACAGCCGACTGGCTGAACGCATGAACCGACCCGATCACCCCCGAGCGGGTGAGAAATGTTCCGAAGATCGTGAGGGCGAAGGTACCGATCACCAGGACGAAGTTCCACGCCTGGAGCATCCCCCTGCGGATCTGCACCACCGCGGAATGGATGAACGCCGTTGCGACGAGCCAGGGCATGAACGAGGCGTTCTCGACTGGATCCCAAGCCCAAAAACCACCCCAACCGAGCACCTCATAGCTCCACCATCCGCCGATCAGAATCCCGGCTGTGAGAAAGCTCCATGCGAGCAGGCTCCATCGGCGGGCCCGTTCTAGCCAGGTGACGCCTCCTTCCCCAACCAGAAGTGCCGAAATGGCAAAAGCGAACGGAACGGTGAATCCCACAAATCCCACATAGAGGAGTGGTGGGTGGATCGCCATCATCAGATGGTTCTGAAGAAGCGGGTTGGGCCCGGGCCCATCTAGAGGGATGGGGCTTATCGTCTGAAACGGGTCCGTGACAGTGGCCATCATCCCGAAAAAGAACACCGCAACCACGCCCATTACCGCCAGCGCTCCCGCCCCCAGCCTGTCGCCGTCGCGGACAGTGCGGGCCACGCTCCAGGTGAATCCGGCCAGAACCAGTCCCCACAGGACAATGCTCCCCTCCAGGGCCGCCCAGGCGGTGGCGACGTTGAACGGGAACGGAGTCGAGCGGGAGTGGTTACGAGCGATGTACTCGATCGAGAAGTCGTTGAGCAACAACGCCAGTTGAAGCTCGATCATGGCCACGACAGCTCCGATGACCAGCCCGACCACGGGTAGTACCAGCCGTTTCCTATTCAAAGGAGCGGGCTCGCGCAGGGCCAAGACCCCGGCGATGACGAGCCAAACCGCCGACGCCAGCCCAATGATGACTCCAAGCTTTCCCAGGGCGGCGATCATGGGGACGATCTCATCGACGTCGATTATCCATGTAACTGCCTTGTACCATCAAATCACCCCGATCGCCTGGACTCAAAATAGACACTGGTCAACCGCATGTTTGGCGTTGCTCGACCGAGGCGAGGTCGGCCTCGACAACTGTTCGAGAATCCTCGCTCAGGTCGGGCGACGACAGTACCTCTCCCAACAGCCCGGCGGCCTCGTCGAAGTCCTCGGAGCCGCACCAAACAACGACCGCCTTGAAATACGTGGACAGCGGGTCACCTGGCAGCAACTCGAGGGCACGGTCGAAGAGGCCCACTGCGAGGTCAACCTCGTCATTCCCGTCGTACACAATCCACCCAAGCCGCGCGAACGCGGTCGCGATCAGACCTGGGTTTGGCGGCGGATCAGCCTCGATCACAGCCTGATAGTGCGGGAACGCACTCGAGTAGTCCCCTCTGTCGAAGTATCGCTCGGCCAGAGCGACCCGCATTCCCGACACCTCGGGGAGGTCGATATTGGCGGCGATGACGGCCTCCAACGCCTCGTCGGAGTATGCAGACGGGTCGAAGCCGGCATCGGCCTCGGGCGCCGCCTGATCGAAGCCGGAGCGAGCCACTCCCTCGATACCACCGGTGATAACACCATTCCCACGTAACCGGACCGATCCGGAGACCGACAACAACACGCCTCCGACAACCACGGCCCCCGCCAACGACCAAAGAAGCCAAGCGGGAAACCCTTTGCGCGGGCCATCCTGGGCCGTGGGGTCATCGGAGGCAGCGTCGAGCAAACCTTCGGCCTCCTCGATCTCTTGGCGATAGACGTTACGAAGTGTGGCCGCAGTGGGGGCGTCGAGCTCACCTTCCGCCAGTTGCTGCTCCAGCTCACTCAGATCCCGATTGGCCTGCTCGCGAAGTGCCTCCGCTCGACGTCGCGATGTGGTCATCTGACGACGAGTGTAAATGCACCTTGCTACAACGAGATTCTGGCGCCGCCGCGTACCCGGAGATCTGTCAGGTCTCGAGCGGAAACCTCTGTGAGCACGTTCGCTCGGATTCACCTCAGACAGTGGAAGCTAGAAAGCGTATCGAGATCTCATACATCGCCTACGACGTAAACTGGTTGCTCGATGGCAGCTCCAACCGACCGGAAAGTCGACGACGCCGGGCCTCCCGAACCGTCCGGCACCAGCCGCCGCTTCATCCGATGGGCCGCCGCCGTAGCAGCGGTTGCAGCACTGGGTCTGGCCGTTGTCTTGGGCTCCCGATTTGGGACGGATCCGACCCTGGTCAATAGTCCGCTGATCGGTCAACCGGCGCCCGATGTGGCACTCCCTTACCTCGAGGGTGATGGCGAACTGAACTTGCGAGACCTCGAAGGTGAAATCGTCGTCGTCAATTTCTGGGCGTCATGGTGTATAGCGTGCCGCGAGGAACACCCCGACCTGATGGCGACGTCGGAAGCATACGAGGAAGTAGGAGTCCGTTTCGTGGGCATCGTCTACCAGGACTCCCCTTCCCAGGCGATGAGGTTTCTCGACGACCTCGGATGGGGAGTGAACTTCGACTACGTCACCGATCCTGGTTCGAGGGCGGCCATCGGCTTTGGGGTGTTTGGTGTTCCCGAGACTTTCTTCATCGATGAGAGCGGCGTAATCGTTGGCAAGATCAGTGGTCGGTCGGATGCGCTGCTGTTGGGTAGGACCCTCGACCAGATCCTCCAGGGCCTGCGCCCCGGTAATTACACCGCCGGCACGATCCAGAGCGAACCCGGGCAGTGACCCCAATCCGCCGCGGGAGACCCACTTCTCCGCGGCCAAAAGCTCATATCCGACGCGTGGTGCATTAGGTACGCGGTTTGGGCAAATGCTGAGGCTTGTGCGGCGGCGGAAATACTCTGCCAACGATGTTGGGTTCTTCGGATAAGGCAATTCTCGATTTCGAGCGAGCCTGGTGGTGCCAGCCTGGCGCCAAGGATAAGGCAATCGAGTTCAGCCTCGGCCTGACTTCCGCCGCTTACTACGACAGGCTGCGGCGTCTGATCGAACTCACCTCCGCTTTGGAGTACGACCCGCTGACCGTTAAACGTGTGCACCGCATGATGGACACTCCGGTGCAGAGGGAAGTTGCAATCTGATGACAGACAAGGGACGACACGCGTCAGACGGTGGGGGGGCCTTCTACCGGGATCTTGCCATGATGATTCTTGGCATCGTGCTCGTTGGCGGTGCGGTGTTCTTTCTTCTGTTCCTGATCGCCGACGGGCCCGACTCGGCCACAACTACCGTTGGAGAGCCGGCATCGACTACTACCACCGGGCAGTCGACAACTACATCTGAGGCGTCTACCTCTTCTTCGACCTCAACGACGCCAACCACAACGACGCCAACTTCGACGACGGTGCCGGTGAAGCCACCCGAGGAGGTGCGTGTTGTCGTTCTCAACTCGACCCAACTTACCGGCGCGGCGAGCCGGATGACCCAACAGCTCGACGACGCCGGATACCAGACGATGCAAGCATCTGACTACACGCCGGAGCAGAACCCATCTCGAATCTGGTACCGGGAGGGCCACTCTGCCGAGGCGAATGAGCTTCTCGAGTTCCTACCCGACGCTCGCGTCGAACCGCTCCCTGACGACAGTATCCAACCAGGCGCCGACGTTGTCATGATCCTCGGAACCGGCTACGACGGATGACCCACCGGGTCGCGGGCTCCGGCCGCGGCGTGCCAAGACTCTGGCTTCTTGCTATCGGCGTTCTGGCAGGGATACTCGGAGTCACCGCGGCCGGCATCTTGAGTCGGTCGCTTTTCCTCGACCTGGTGGCGTGGTGGCCCGGCTGGCTGGGCGTCATTGTGGTTGCCCTCCTGGCTCATGGACGGCGCGTCGGCCGGTTGAGAGTGGCCGGACTCGTTCCTCTTCTCGCTACGGCAGCCCTGCTCGTGTTTCTCGCAGGCCATCTGCAAGGTTGGTCTGTCATGCCGTCGTCCTCCTCCCGGCTCATCGGCCCTACAGCGGAAGGATCAACGACAGCAGCCCTCACGGCACGTATCGACGGAACCGTCCGGATCGCCGCCGGAGCCGACTTCCTCTACGAGGTTGAGCCGGTGCGACTCGGAGGGGAGATTGGCATTCCTGACGCCGTCGAGGAGGTCGAAGAATCTGCGATATCGGTTCTGCTGGAGCCTCCGTCAAACCCTGGCTTTTACGCCTTCGCCGGCTGGGACATTGTTCTCTCGTCAACTCCGACCTGGGATCTCGCCCTCGAAGGAGAGATCGATGCCGATCTCGGCGGGCTCCAGATCACGGGTCTGGTCTTGGATGGTGACGGCGTCGTCAGACTGGGAGCGGTGGCACAGCCGACACCCGCGTCGATCGTGGGCGAATTCCAGTTGATCGTTCCTGACGGCGTTGCTGTTCGGGTTGTCGGCGTGGCGGCTGTCCCCGAAACCTGGCAGCAACTGTCCGATGGTTGGAGATCGCCCACCCCCGGTGAAGGATGGGTGATATCCGTGCCCACCGGGAGCTTGTTATCCGTCACTGACGAATAGTTACACTCCGCATATCGTGCCATCCGACCGGCTCAGACAAGCTGCCCTGATCGTCTGGATAGCCGTTGGGACGGTTGCCCTCGCTTATGTGGCGCTCATTGTTGCCGGTTCGGTCCGTATCATCTGGCTGCCGATCGCTTTCGCCGCCGGTATCGTTTTTCTGCTCGAGCCGGCCGTGGAGGCTTTCGAAAGGCTGCGCATTCCAAGGATCGCCGGGACGATCCTCTCGTTTCTCATCCTGGCGGCGTTAGTCGTTGCCTCAATTGCCCTGGTTTACCCGCCTGTCCAGCAACAGGCGATCGAATTGGGTCAACAGTTGCCCGAGCTCTACCTCGAGGTCATCAATTGGCTCAGAGACGCCGGGGCACGTCTCGGACTCGACGTTGAGGCACTGTTGACTCAAGAGGCCATCGAAGACTGGCTCAACGATCCCGCCAACCAGGAGACGATCCAGAACCTTCTGCTTGGTTTTGGGGCTGGGGCAGGTCAGGTGATCCGTGGGGTCACTGAGGCCATCGTCGTTATCGCCCTTGCCCCGGTGTTGGCCCTCTACATCCTCATTGACCTCGACAAGTTCAAGAAGAGCTCGCTGGGTTTGACTCCACCGAGACACCAGGAGGAGGTCGGGCACGTGGCCGGCCAAGTGGGGACGGCGCTTGGGTCGTTTGTGAGGGGCCAGTTGCTCGTCGCGGTGATAGTCGGTGTCGCCTCTAGTTTCGGCATGTGGCTCATCGATCTGCCCTTCTGGCTGCTTATCGGAATCCTCGCCGGTTTTCTCAATCTCATCCCATTCTTGGGACCGATCGTCGGCGGCGCCTTGGCTGTCCTCGTGGCTCTGCTGAATGGTGACCCGGTACAGGCGATCTGGGCCCTGGTCATCTTCGTGCTGATCCAACAAATCGACAACCACTTGATTACTCCGATGATTCAGAGAGCAAGGGTGAATCTCTCTCCTCTCGTGATTGTGCTGGCCCTGGTCATCGGTGGCGCGGTTGCCGGTTTGTTAGGCATTCTGGTGGCGGTGCCTTTGACGGCGGCTCTCAGAATCGTCGTGGGTCACTTGTGGCGTACCCGGGTGCTGGGTCAGTCGTGGCAGGAGGCCTCTGAGGCGATGATCGAGATCACTGAGCCACCGGAGCGCCTGGCGAGGATCAGCCGAAAGAACCCGGATCAGTCACGTCTGTTCGACACCCAGGAAATCCTGCCAACCGATGAGGAAGAGGGCGACTCCTGACTTATTGCCCTTAGGTCGCAGATTCGTTTCATGAATCTGTATGTGATTTCATCACACCTCGCAGATTCGTTTCATGAATCTGTATGTGATTTCATCACACCTCGCAGCCCAGATATGCCTGACGCATCTGGGGGTTGTTGAGCAGCCCCTCCGCCGTATCGCTGAGCACTATCTGGCCTGTCTGAAGCACATATCCGCGATCGGCGATCGAGAGCGCCATGTTGGCGTTCTGCTCGACGACGAAAACGGTCGTCCCGGCTTTGTTGATCTGATCGATGATCTCGAAGTTCTGGGCGACCAAAACCGGCGCCAGACCCATGGAAGGCTCGTCCATCAACAGCACCTTGGGTTTTGCCATCAAAGCTCTTCCCATGGCCACCATCTGCTGCTCACCTCCGGAAAGCGTCCCGGCTTTCTGACTCAGACGTTCCTTGATCCTGGGGAACATCTCGAAAATGTCCTCGAGGTCTTTTTCGAAGTTTTCGTCGTCGTCTCTGAGATAGGCACCGATCTCGAGATTCTCTTTGACAGTCATCCTCTTGAAGAGCCGTTTGTTCTCCGGGACCATCGATACTCCCGCCTTGACTCTGTCGGCGGTGGTCCAGCCCCGGACATCTTGACCGTCCAAATGGACAGTTCCCTGGCTGGGCTCCACCATGCCGAGGATGGTCTTCAGTGTGGTGGTCTTGCCTGAGGCGTTGCCACCGAGCAGACAGACCATCTCGCCTTCGTAGATCTCCAGATCGACTCCCTTGAGGGCCGTAATGGGTGTCCACACCGCGAAACTCGAGCGCCGGAGTGCGGTCGTCGAGTTGGTCACTCATGTGGTTCCCTTGATGTCGGCGGGCCGGCCCAGGTAGGCCTCGATCACATCTTCATTGCGGGAAACGTCCTCATATGTGCCTTCGGCGATCTTCACCCCATGGTCGAGAACGAAGACGCGGTCTGACACACCCTGGACGACCTTCA
>QIDW01000015.1 GCA_003230435.1 Acidimicrobiia bacterium
GGTTCCTCTACTCCACCACCGACCTGGCAACTGTGGAGATGAGAGTGAAGGATCTCGGAGCCGACCTCATGCTCTACGTGGTCGACAGGCGTCAAACTGACCACTTCACCCAGGTTTTCCGTGCAGCGCGCAAGGGAAACATTGCCCCCGACTCGGTTGGGCTCGAGCACATCGAGTTCGGAACCATGAACGGTCCGGATGGCAAACCCTTCAAGACTCGCGAGGGAGGGGTCGTCAGGCTCGGTGACGTCATCAAGATGGTTCAGGACGCAGCCCTCGATCGACTGAATGAGGTCCACCTCGCCGAGGAATATCCAGAACAGGAGCGCGAGGACATTGCGGCCACAGTCGGGGTTGCCGCTCTCAAATTCGGTGATCTGATCAACAACCGGAGCTCGGACTATGTGCTCGACCTCGAGAGGTTCAGCTCGTTCGAGGGTAAGACGGGGCCCTATCTCCAATACGCCGCGGTACGCATAAAGTCCATCCTCCGGAAGGCCACCGAGCAGGGGCTATCCACCGGAAACATCATCGGACCTTCTGTCGATGTCGAGCGGGAGCTGATTCTCGAGCTACTCAACCTTCCTGCGGTGATCGATCGGAGCATCGAACTGCGAGCACCAAACCACATCGCCGAGTATGCCCACACTCTCGCTGGTCGGTTCAACCGCTTTTATGACGTCTGTCACATCCTCTCCGAGCCCGACCCCCAGCAACAGGCTTCGTGGCTGCAACTGTCCACGTGGACTCTCGCCGCCCTGGAACACCTTCTCGACATGCTCGGCATCGAGATCCCGAACCGGATGTAGGCATGTCGTTCACGGTGAGGATGGCTCGCCCTGAAGATGTAGAGCAGATTGTCCCGTGGACAACCGACACCTTTGATTGGGGCGACTATGTGCCAGACCGTCTCCCCGATTGGATCGAGGATCCCAACTCGGCCGTGGTCGTTTGCGTAGATGAATCCGAGAGGCCGGTGGCGCTGACTCATGCCCTGCTGCTCTCCAGAACAGAAGGATGGCTGGAGGCAGCTCGGGTCCACCCCGACCACAAGCGCTCAGGCATGGGATTGGCGATGAACCACGCTGGAGTGGCATGGGCAAGAGAGCGGGGCGCGATGGTCGTCCGGCTCGCAACCGAGGCTGAGAACAAGGCGGCCAGGCACCAGGTCGAGGCTCTCGACTACCGGAAAACCTCGTCCTGGGTCCACGCCCGGTACGAGATCGGACCGGGCTCCGCCAAACCGGCAGAGCCTGGCCTCAGACCCGCCCCACGATCGGACGTTGATGCCGCCTGGATGTTCTGGTCCACGAGCAACCTTGCTCACCACGGTCGCGGACTGATCGCCCACGGATGGCGATGGCGCAAGGCAACCCCGCAGGATTTGGCTTCCGCAGCCGGGGAAGGAAACTTCTATCAATCTCCTGCCGGGTGGGTCGTGGCGGACCTACCAGAGAACGACCGGATGCGGATGCTCTGGCTTGCTACAACACCGGAGGAAGCTCCCCGGCTGCTGGCCGATCTCATAGACCTGGCCAGCCAGAAAGGAGCCGCCGAACTGACAATCAAGATGCCGAACGTCCCGTGGGTAGCGGAAGCTCTGTCGAGGTCGGGTGCCGACTCGAAGGAAGTGGTTGTCTATTCGTTCGCCCTGTAAGGCACTAGGCAAGAATTCTCATCGAAGCCACGACCCAGACAATGAACATCACAGGCACGTCCGACCGATGAACCCAATCGGCTTCGACGGGCAGACCACGGGCAACAAGAGAAAGCGGAACACCGATCAAGGGCATGGCGGTCATGCCGGCAACCCCGACGGCTCGCAGGCCCTGAATCCCCTGCAGAAGAGGTTTCGGGAGACCGTCGAGAAGACCCCCCACTACTCCATAGAGGAGCAGGGCACCAAAACCGAGGCCAAAAACAGCGAGCGTTCGGCCGATTCCCACCTCCCAAAGCTTGAACCCGACCAGACGTCGGCCCCGTCCCAGCGGACCCTCCGACGCGACTCCAAGACAGAACAAACCGGTTACAGCGAGCACGACTGCCGAAATGAGCGTGGTCCCCGTTGACAAGTCTCCCGCCACGTCGACGATGTCGAAACCAGCAAGCAGGACTGCCACCGAAAGTCCGACGAGGAGACTGCCGAGCACCATCAGGCCAACATCAAGCATCGTGCCAAAGGCGCCGTAGGCAAGGATGGCGTAACGCTTCAGCGTCGAAAACACCGACGGCTTGGGGGCAGTGGTCTCTGTCATTCGCTGGTTATGCCTCCTTCCAATTCCTCAACGAGGGCAGCCAGGTACCACTCGATCGGATGTGCGATCTCATAGTTGTCCTCGAGATAGCTGCGCAGTTGCATTTCGCATCCCGGGTTGGCGGAAGCGACCCTGGTCACACCGGTGGAACGTATCTGGTCGGCCTTTTGGTTTCCCAACTGGGCAGATGCTTCAGGCTGGAGGGTTGAATAGAGGCCCGCAGCACCGCAACAGAACGCCACTTCGTCGGTCTCCACGACCTTGTATCCGGCCGCTTCGAGAATCCGCCTCGGCTCCAACGTCACGCCCTGAGCATGACGAAGATGACATGGGTCCTGGATCGCCATTTCGCCACGGGGCGTGTCGAGCGCCGGAAGACGACCATCCTCGATGGCTCTGGCGACCGCGACAGTGATATCTACACTCACTTCACCGACGATTTCTCCGTCGTCATCCCAATGCCCATAGCCGGCGAGATGGGCCGAGCAGCCCGCACCGGTGGCGACCACGATGTCGTAGTCCCGGAAGGCCCCGACGTTGGTGGCAGCCATTCGGTGAGCCTCTGCGGCTCTTCCATCGTGGGCGGCGAGGGCGCCACAGCAGGTTTGGGCGCTTGGCGCCTCAACTCGATGGCCGGCCATCTCGAGAAGCTTGATGGCAGCCTGGTTCACAGGTCTGAACCACTGGTCCTGAATGCAACCACTCAGCAGCCCGACGGTTCCTGCCTCACCCGAGCCACCGACATGCCCGATCGAGGACCCGGGACGGCCACGAAGACGACGCGCTCCTCCGATGATCCGCTCGTACTTCTTGGGAGCGAGACCGGTCAGACGAAGTGATTGGGCGAGTGAGAGAAGCCCGGCCCCCGCCCTCATCACGCTTCGCGAGGGGATTGCAGAACCCTGAAGCCACTTACGCAACCGTTTGCGGCCGGGTACCTGTGAAACTATTTCTGCTCGGGCTCCCTCCAACATCCGACCATAGGGCACCAGACCCGGGCACACCGGCTCGCAGGCCCTACACCCGAGACAGAAATCGATGATGCCGGCGAAGGTCTCGTCGAGAGGGACGATCCCGCTATCGATAGCCGACATGGCCTGAAGACGGCCCCGCGGCGAGGCGGTCTCACGCCCCGTGAGTCTGAAGGTGGGACACACCGGCAGACAGAGACCGCACTGCACACAGGCATCCAACTCCTCCGATGTGGGGCGGTCCACTGTGACCCATGTCATCAAATACCCCCCGGGAGTCGGCCCGGGTTGATGATCCGGGCGGGATCAAACTCGGCAATCAGCCCTCGCTGAAGATCCAATCCCGGCGGAGGGGCGCCCCAGGGGTCGAACCCTTGGAGTGCGTCGGTCGGCGCTTCCACAACAACGAGGTGTCCTGCAACGGACTCGGCCCACGCCCGCAAGTCGGAGGCTCCCTCACCATCATCCGATGCCGCCCTGATGTCGCCCACCCCATGAATCGCCAGGTATCGCCAGCCGTCGGGCAGATGCCCGATGGCTCGGCTGGTAAGTGCCGGAGGCACCCGGATCGACCATCTATACGGACCCGACGGATCCGCCGGCCAGTCCAAGCCATCTACGGAGTCGCCATCAAGTCGAGCAGACAGGGCCGAAACATCCTCGCTAGTGCCCCAAAGAAACACCCGAGTGGACTCGTTCTCCTCCAAGACAGCCAGAGGTCGGGCAATGGCTGAGGCCTGTTCAGGACTGTCGACGGTCACGGTTGCTCCCGCAGGTGGGACCGGCCACAGCTTCATACACACCGACACGATCACACCAAGGGACCCGAACGCTCCAACGTTCAGCTTCTGCATGTCGTACCCGGTTACGTTCTTGACCACACGACCACCACTGCGAACGATCCGACCGTCACCGGTGACCACTGTCGTCTCGAGGATCCGCTCCCGGGTTCCGTAAAGACGCCCGCGGCGAAGAGCCGACGCTCCAGCAGCTATCGCCCCTCCGACGGTTGACGCTCCGGGAACTTCAGGAAGGACCGCGGTCTGGCTCTCAACGCCAAGCTTGGATTCGATGTCGGCAATCCGTGCTCCGGCCCCGACGACAAGGGTGAGGTCCCCCGGCTCCCAAGCCTCGATCTCCCCGAGGCGAGTCATGGACATCACGATGTCCGGCATAGGCGGTGATCCGTAACCCGAGCGAGTACCGCCCCCCCATACCTGGACCTTCAGGCCCTTTTCGGTGGCATGATGCAGAACCGAAGCGGCATCGTGGAAACTCTTCGGTGCGACCGTCAGCTCAGCATCCGGCGCGGCTTCGATCTCGGCCACCAACCTGGTGATGTGCGGCGGGTGTTGGGTCAAACCCAAGCGCCCTCCGGCACTTCGCGGCGCACTCCGCCAAAGTCGAAACAACGAGATCCGTCGGGAAGGACCTTTTTCGGGTTGAACAAACCCGTTGGATCGAAGACCTCCTTGAGCCGTGCCTGTGCGTCGAGGTCGATCTCGGTGAAGGCCATCCGCATCAGGTCCCGCTTCTCGAGACCGATCCCGTGCTCACCGGACAGCGCTCCGCCCACCCTGAGGCAAGCGGAAACGATCTCATCACCGGCCTTGTGCACCCTCTCATTGATCCCCGGCTCACTCGCATCAAAGGCGATGAGCGGGTGAACGTTGCCATCACCGGCATGGAACACGTTGAGCAACGTGAGTTCGTAGCGATCGGCAATCTCATAGATCGCCCTCATCGTCTCGACGAGCTTGGTACGTGGCACCACTGCGTCGTGGAGGTAGTAGTCAGGTGCCAGTTGAGCCATCGCACCGAAGGCAGATTTACGACCTTTCCACAGAAGTGCGCGGTGCTCCTCCGTTGTGGCGACCTGCACATCTCTTGCTCCGTTGGCACGTCCAATCTCGCCAATCTGGCTTGCCTCGGATTCCACACTTTCACGCTCGCCAACCACCTCCGCCAGGAGCACGGCAGCCGCGTCGATGGGCAACCCGGCATGCAGCCACTTCTCGACTGCCGTCGTCATGCGCTGGTCCATGAGCTCAAGAGCTGCCGGAATCATCCCAGCCGCGATTATCTCCGTCACAGTCGCGACCGCCTCCTCAACGGTTGGGAAATCGAGCAGCAGCGTCCTCACCTCCGGCTCGATGGGCAAGAGGCGAACCAGGGCACGGGTGACGATGCCCAGCGTCCCCTCAGACCCAACGATCAGGCCTTTTACATCGAGGCCAGGCGAATCAGGAGCCTGACCTCCCAGGACGACGATCTCGCCATCGGCGAGAACCACCTCGAGACCGAGCACGTGGCTGGTGGTGCTGCCTTCCGCGAGGGTATGAGCGCCACCGGAGTTGTTGGCCACGTTTCCCCCGATGGTGCAGGCGGATTGTGACGACGGATCGGGCGCGAAGTGCAGACCAAACGGCGCTGCTGCGGTGCTGAGGTCGAGATTGATGACACCAGCGCCAACCCACGCCGTTCGATTGTCCGAATCGATCTCTAACGAGTTCAGGGCAGTGGTGACCATCACGATGCCGCCCTCGGTCGGGCTGGCTCCGGCGGTCAGACCTGTGCCCGCGCCCCTGGCAACGATGGGTACGTTGTGCGAGGCGGCGATCTGGACAACCGTCGCTACCTGCTCGGCCGATTGAGGGAAGACAACAAAGGTCGCCTCACCCCTCATCAACGAGGCGTCCTTGGAGTAGATATAGAGTTCCAGCGGTTCCTCGAGAACGTTCTCATTCCCGAGGGCCTGTCGAAGATCGGAAAGCAACGTCATGCCGTGAGGCTACTGCCAACAGGCCATTCGCGACCCTTCCGGACCCTTTTGTGAAGATCTGCGCGGGGCCTATACCCGCGTAGATCTTCACAGAACGGTTAGTCGGCCGTCCCCCAGCCGCCGCCTCCGGGTGTCAGCACGACGAGTGTGTCGCCTGGTTCCACATCAACGGTCACCTTTCCAGGGAGACGCTCCTTTTCCCCTCCGCTGTGGATCAGCCAGTCCTCGCCAACCTGGCCGGGCCCACCCCCTTCCAACCCCCATGGCGCATTGCGTCGACGCTCCCCCATCAATGACAATGTTGCCGGCACTTCGAAGCGGATCTCACGGTGAATACCTTCGCCACCTCGATAGCGGCCCTGGCCACCACTCCCCCTCCGCAGTGTGTAACCCGTCACCCGGAATGGATAGTGGGCGTGCAGAGCCTCGATCGGTGTGTTCTGGGTGTTGGTCATCCCTGTCTGGATTCCCGACTGGCCTTCCCTGTATGGGCGGGCGCCCTGGCCTCCCGCCACCGTCTCGTAGTAGGCGAACTCGTCGTTGCCAATAAGAACGTTGTTCATCGTTCCCTGGGACGCCGCCGGAACTTGGTCCGGTGCTGCCTGGGCGAGAGCACCAAGCAGGACATCCGCTATTCGCTGGCTGGTCTCGACGTTGCCCGCCGCCACGGCCGCGGGGGCCGATGCATTGACGATCGAACCCTTAGGCGCAAGTAGGGAAAGGGGCCGATAACACCCACCGTTGGCAGGAATGGTCGGGTCAGTGGCGACCCTTACCGCGTAGTAGAGACAAGAACGGGTCACTGCCTCCACGGCGTTGAAGTTGGCCTCCACCTGGAGGTCCGACCCGGAGAAGTCGGCAGTCAGCGAGCCACCCTCGATAGTCACCCTCACACGAATGGCCACGTCGGTGGCTCCATGTTCCATGAAGTCCTCGAACTCGTAGGACCCGTCCGGCAAGGCCCCGAGAGCAGAAGTCATTCGACGCTCGCCATAACCGAGCAAAGCCTGAGCGACGGCGTCGTGACGGTCGAAACCCTCTGTCTCCACCAACTCGACAAGACGTCGCACCGCAACGTTGTTGGCGCCCATCTGAGCGTCGAGATCCCCTCTCCTCTCCCACGGTGTCCGGGACGCCGAGACGAACGGGC
>QIDW01000227.1 GCA_003230435.1 Acidimicrobiia bacterium
GGTCGGAGATGGCCACCGTGAACGTTGTGCTCGCCGCAAGGGGCTACCCGACCGGACCAGAGAAAGGGGCAGTCATCAAAGGCCTTGACCGGGTTCCCGACGACGTGATCGTCTTCCACGCCGGGACGAAACGGGACGGCAAGAGCCTGCTGGTGAACGGCGGTCGGGTCCTCAACCTGGTCGGCACCGGGTCTACGATCGGAGAGGCGAAGGCGAAGGCATACGCCGCCGCTCAGATGGTTGCCTGGCCCGGATCGCAATACCGAACCGACATCGCCGACGGTTACCGTCACGCGCAATGAGCCACAAAGTCGCAATCGTGATGGGATCGGGATCAGATCGTCCGGTTATGGAAAAGGCCGGCAAAATACTGGACGAGTTCGGCATCGACCACGACACCCGAGTTCTATCCGCTCACAAGACACCTGATGAGGCCATCCATTTCGCGGCAACCGCCGGCGAGCAAGGCTTTGAGGTGATCATCGCCGGAGCAGGCAAGGCCGCCCACCTAGCCGGGGTCATGGCTGCCAAATCGCTACTTCCGATCATCGGCGTTCCCATCAGCGCAACCCTCGGCGGGATGGACGCACTACTCGCCACTGTGCAAATGCCCACGGGGATACCTGTGGCCACTGTTGCGATCGACGGAGCAACCAATGCGGCACTTCTCGCCGTGGCCATCCTCGCCATCGGTGATGAAGAGTTGACCGGAAAGCTGATCCAATACCGCAAGGACCTGGCCGCCAAGACGCTGGCTGGCTGATGGGCCGTGTTGCCCGATACCATCGGGTTACATGAGCGAGGACCCGCACGACTTCCTCGATATCGATTCACTCCTGTCCGACGAGGAGATCCTCCTGCGCGATACCGTGAGAGAGTTCGTCGAGAAGGAGATAAACCCCAACGTCGGAGACTGGTGGGAGGAAGGAGTCATCCCTCACACCGACCTGGCGAAGGCTTTCGGCGACCTTGGCATGTTCGGCATGCATCTCGAGGGTTACGGATGCGCCGGCACGTCGGCCACCGAGTACGGGCTTGCTTCTCTCGAGTTGGAGGCCGGCGATTCGGGCATCCGATCTTTCGTATCGGTCCAGGGCTCACTGGTGATGTTCCCTATCTGGAAGTTCGGTTCAGAAGAGCAGAAACAAACCTGGCTTCCGCAGATGGCTAGAGGCGAGGTGATCGGGTGTTTTGGCCTCACTGAGGCGGATTCGGGATCGGATCCGTCTTCGATGCGCACCAACGCCCGCCGTGACGGGTCGGACTGGATCATCAACGGCTCCAAGATGTGGATCACCAATGGGTCTATTGCCGATATCGCCATCATTTGGGCTCGGACCGACGACGGGGTTCGGGGGTTCATCGTCCCCACCGACAGTCCCGGCTTCTCGGCTCCGGAGATCAAGAAAAAAGCATCCCTCCGCGCATCCGTTACCTCGGAACTGATCCTCGACGACATTCGGGTGCCCGACGATTTCGTTCTCCCCGGCGTTGCTTCGATGCGGGGCCCTCTTTCATGTCTCAGCGAGGCCCGATTCGGGATCGCCTTTGGAGCAATGGGCTCTGCGAGGTCTTGTTACGAGACGGCCCTCGCCTACGCCAAGGAGCGCGTGCAGTTCGATGTGCCAATCGGATCTTTCCAGCTGACGCAGCAAAAGCTTGTCGAGATGATGGTGGCGGTTCAGCGGGGCACCCTGATTGCCCTTCACTTGGGTCGTCGCAAAGACGAGGGCAAACTCACGCCGGAACAGGTCTCGTTTGGCAAGTTCGACAATGTGCGCAACGCCCTCGATGTCGCCAGAACCGGGCGATCGATTCTCGGCGCCAACGGAATCACCCTCGAATACCCGATCTTTCGACACATGGCCAACTTGGAGACGGTCTTGACCTACGAAGGCACCAACGAGATCCACACTTTGGTCATGGGTGAGGCCATCACAGGTCTCAACGCCTTCACCTAGCCGTTCTGTGAACCGTTTCCCGGGTTGAGGCCGTGATTCGGTTCACAAAAAGGGTGCAAGGTCTCCGTTTGCAGCAACTTCCACGTCGTCCATGCCCAACCAGGTGGCTACCAGCTCCAGCTCCTGACGGAGAGCCCTGCCCACGTGCAACCTGTCGGCACCGGTCTCGGCAAAGGCACCTCTGACCCGAAGAAGGCCTGCCTTGCGGTCGGTCTTCAGGTCCACCCTTGCAACGAGGTCTCCATCCAGGAGAAACGGAAGGACGTAATAGCCATAGACCCGCTTGGGCTCTGGCACATAGATCTCTATCCGATAGTGGAAACCCCAGAGCCGTTCCACCCGCGGCCGGTACCAGATCAGGTTGTCGAAAGGCGACAGCAGCGCCGTTCCCCTGGCAGATCGAGGGAGGGTCGCCTCGGGATGGAGATAACCGAGCTTGCCCCACCCTTCCACCTCGACCTCGACCAACTTCTCACGGTCCACGAGGCCTTCGACCAGTGGCCGCACTTGAGGCATACGAATCCGGTAGTAGTCGCCCAGGTCGTCGGCGGTGGCGACGCCCATGAATCGAGCAGCCTGAACCAAAAGCTTTGCTTGCGCCTCATCGCGGGCCAACCCCGGTGCGTCCAGGTGTGCTCGCTCTATGACCCGGCCGGGCACGTCGTAGATCCGGTTGAAATTGGGTCTATCTGCGGTCACGACCTCACCGCGGGCGAACAGGGCTTCGAGAGCGACCTTCCCGTTTGACCAACCCCACATCGAGTCGACGTGGCGTTGGCCCGGCTCGATCAGGTCCCGGGTTTGGAGGGGCCCCTGTTCGTTCACCTGTTTCAAGACAGCCTCGACGTATTCGGGGTGGTTCTTCTCGAGATCGGTCAGCCTTTTCCAGTTCAATCCCTGTTCCATTCGCCACCGAAATAGCCGGTGCTGATCAACAGGGATCAAAGACGCTTCGTGGCCCCAGTATTCGAACACCTCTCCCGTTCGCCAGAGCCAACTGTCGAGGGCATCCCGGTCGTAAGGCCCGAGCCTGGAGAAGAAGGGCATGAAATGGGCCCGGCTGAACACATTCACCGAGTCGAGTTGGATCAGCCCGACTCGCCTCACAACCTTGCGGAAGTGACGGACATCAACGCGGCCGCTGGGCCGTCCGTCGACCAAACCCTGGGCGGCGAGCGCATATCGTCTGGCCTGGCTGCTGCTGATCCGTCGCATCGAACGGCGACGCTAACCGGCGTGCCATCATCAGACCCATGATCGAGCGCTACACGCTCCCCGAAATGGGAGTGATCTGGTCGGAACAGACCAAGCTCGAGACGTGGAAGGAAGTCGAAGTCCTCGCCCTCGAATCATGGGAACAGCTAGGCAAGGTGCCCAGTGGAACAGCCGCGTCAACGCGCTCCGCCAAGTGCCCGACGCCTGATGAGGTGGCCGACCGCGAAGCAGTGACCAACCACGATCTTGCTGCGTTCGTGGATCTGCTTGGCAGAGAAGCCGGACCGGAAGCAGCCGGCTGGGTCCACTACGGGCTCACATCCTCCGACGTCCTCGACACAGCCGGAGGCGTTCTGCTCAGAGATTCTGCCGACCTGCTTGTCGACTCCATATCAGGGCTGTTCGAGGTCGTGAAGGCGAAGGCCGAGGAACATCGCCATACCTACATGATCGGGCGGACCCACGGGATCTGGGCCGAGCCCACCACCTTCGGTCTCAAGCTGGCCGGCTGGGCCTTCGAATTGAGCCGAGGCCACAGGAGACTCCGGGCCGCCAAAGACGCGGTTGCGGTTGGCAAGATATCGGGCGCCGTTGGCACCTACGCCCACGTGCCCCCTGCGGTCGAGGAATATGTGTGCGGTGCGCTCGGACTCACAGTCGAGCCTGCGTCGACTCAAGTAACGGCCCGGGACCGTCACGCCGAGTACCTGACGACCTTGGCTGTGATCGGGGCGTCGATAGAGCGGATGGCGACTGAGATCCGCCACCTGCAGCGTTCCGACGTGGCGGAGGCTCGGGAGAGCTTCGGTAAGGGACAGAAGGGCTCGTCTGCAATGCCTCACAAGCGCAACCCGATCCTCTCCGAGCGCATGACAGGTATGGCCCGTCTTCTCCGTGGTTACGCCCAAGTTGGCCTCGAGAACGTCGCACTTTGGCATGAGCGTGATATCTCTCACTCGTCTGCCGAGCGAGTGGTATTGCCCGACGCATCGATCACTCTCCACTACATGCTGGTCAAATTCACCGGCCTGGTGGACAGCCTCGTGGTCGATCGCGAGCGCATGTCAGCCAATCTGGAGGCCACCAACGGTCTGGTCTTCAGCCAGGCGGCGCTCCTGTCTCTGATCGAGTCCGGCCTCACTCGGGATGACGCCTATCGCACGGTCCAGCGTCATGCCATGGATGCGTGGGACGGCAAGGGTCACCTGAGAGATCTTCTGGCCGCCGACCCGGATATTCAGATCGAGCGGGACTTCATCGATGCGAGCTTCTCGCTCGAAAGGGTCGGCGAGACAAGTGAGGTCGTGTTCGAGAGACTGGCCAAGCTGACGCTCTAGCTCAGTGGGTAGACCGACTCCAGTTGCTCCTTGAAAGGCATAGCCGGCAACAACACTGCCTCGCCGAGCGGGGTCCTGAAGTTGATGATGCCTATCGAGAAGCGATTGACAGAATCCTTTGATATCCCCCGATATCTCCAACCTGTCGACACTGCCTGGCCAAAAGACCATGCCGAGTCGAGACGCACAAACGAAGAAACGGCCGCGAGCCGTTTGGCCAATGTGGCTGGCGACGAAAAGCTCGCTGCCTTCCCGGCAAGTTGAAAGAGCACATTCTGCTGGCGGCTTTGTCTGGCAAAATCCGAGCCCGCCACCTGGACCCACTCGTCTTCGCCTTTTAGTTGCTCGGTGTCGCGGGATCTGACCCATGCGAGTGCGGTGGCTCCGTCGACTCGCTGACACCCAGGTGTTGGGATATCCAGTTGAGACTTCGCGTCCCGTGTCGGGTAGTCGACGCAAACGGTGATCCCGCCCATCGTGTCGACCAGTCGGGCAAAACCACCGAAGTTGATCTTGGCGAGATGGTCCACGGGGATACCGGTGTAGTCCTCAACCATGATTGCCATGAGTTCGGGCCCCGACGCTGAGCCCTTGCAGCCGCCCAACCCTGTGTTGAGCCGTGTGAGCGCTCCCTTGCACAGATTCCACACGTAGAGGTCCCGGGGAAGACTGACCATGATGGGGGTCCCTCCGTCGGTGGGTTGCAAAGCGAGGATGATCGCGTCGGCGAGGAACCCGGACGCATCAGTCCCGAGCAGCAAGTACGAATCGAACACATCGTCGCTGATTGGCTGACCAAACGAGTTGGGGCTGAAATCCCTTGGATCCGGGACCGACTCGATCTGTTCGTTGATCAGATCAATGGGATCGGCGTTCACGTCATAGTCGGGATCGACTATCACAAAGTCGTAGACGGTCGTACCGGTGACAGGCGGCGGTGTCGCCTCAATCGCGTCTCGCGCCTCGTCGGGGTTGAACTCCTCGACTGCAAGGGCGCCGAAGGTGACGCTCAACTGATAGGCATAGAAGGCCCCGGTCCCGAGGACGAGCCCAACGAGCACGACAGTGGCCGCCCGCCACGGATGAATCAAGACATACTTCATCAAGGCCAAAGCGGCAACAGGCTAGTGGGTGACTACCAGTTACCCCTGGAGTAGCCGGTGGGTGGGCTCACCATCTCCAGTTTTGTGTTGTCGATCTGCCATGTCAGATAGTCCTTGACGGAGATGACGCCATCGAGCCTCTCCGTCAGCTCCACGAGCAGGCTGGCATCCGACTTCGTTTCCAAATGTCCGTCGAGAGCGACATCGCCGTCGAAGCACTCGATGCTGACTCGACGAGGGTCGATCCAGAGAACGTCTTTCATCAGGTGACCACGGATCTCATCAACGATCTCGACGTCGGGTCGGACATATGCCTTGAGCATGTCCGTCCTCGAAACGAGACCAATCAATCGGCCTTCTGCAACGACCGGGATTCTCTTGATCCCCTCCCTCAGCATGAGCCGAGCCGCTTCCGCGTGATCTGATTCGGGATCGACAACCCTGACTTCCGAAGTCATGACGTCTCCTACGAGCCGCTCCTGGGATGGGATCTCCACATCGCGACGGAGCAACCGAAGAAGCCCTGCCCTCTGTGTCACTCGACGATCGGCTTCCCTGGCCACGAAGTCGGCTTCGGTGATGATGCCGACCAGATCGCCGTTTTCATTGGTCACCGGGAGCCCACTGACACCCGCTTCCAGCATCCGTCGTGCCGCCTCCTTCAGACGAGCCTCCGGTCCGATGGTTAAAACGTCTGTCGTCATTAGATCGCGTATGCGCATGACAACCCCTTTCTTTTGTTCCGAAGTTATGGATCGACACAAAGGGCCGCTAGGGGATTTCGGCCCACACGGCGGTGACGAATGCGCCCGACTCAAGCGACACCCTCGCCCCGCTACTCTGCCGCCGCGTGCCGGCACTTCCTCATATCGCCTCGGGCAAGGTCCGGGAGATCTACGAGATCGATCCAGAGAATCTCCTTTTCGTCGCCACGGACCGCATCTCCGCCTACGACGTCATCCTCGATCAGACCATCCCGGACAAGGGACGAGTCCTCACTGGAGTCAGTCTTCACTTCTTCGACCTCCTCGAAACGCCAAACCACCTCGTCACGACCGAACTTGGGGATATTGCGAGCCTCTCCGAAGAGGACCGACGCGAGCTCTCCGGACGGTCAATGGTCGTGCGGAAGGCGGAGGTGATCCCGGTCGAGTGTGTGGTTCGCGGCTACCTGTACGGGTCTTCGTGGCGTGAGTATCGAGATGGTGGTGGTCCCACCACCGAGCACCTCCCTGAGGGTCTCAGAATGGCGGACAAGCTTGCTGAGCCGATCTTCACTCCGGCGACAAAAGCAACCACCGGGCACGACGAGAACATAACCGAAGCACAGACCAGGGACATTCTCGGGGATGACCTCTATGAGGAGCTGCGCTCACGCTCGATCGACATCTACCTGAGGGCTTCTGACTACGCCGCCGAGAGAGGTGTGATTCTCGCCGACACCAAGTTCGAGTTCGGCTTCTCAAACGGTGAGCTCCTTCTCATCGACGAGGTGCTCACTCCCGACTCCTCTCGTTACTGGCCTGCCGACGAGTGGGCCCCCGGCAACGAGATCCCATCGTTCGACAAGCAATACGTACGGGAGTGGCTCGACAAGCAACCCTGGGAAAAGACGCCACCCGCTCCCAACCTTCCCAAGGAGATCGTGGAGGGAACCCGGGCCCGTTACGTAGAAGCGTTCGAGCGGATAACCGGGAACGGCTTCGACGACTACCTATCCGGCACCAACTCATGAAAGTGACTGTGACCATCAACCGGCGGCCGGAGATCGCCGATCCCGAAGGAACGACCGTTGAACGGGCCCTCCAAGACCTTGGCTACACGGAAACGTCTCGAGTCCGAATGGACCGGGTGGTTCACATGGATGTGTCAGGAGAGGACGCCGCGGCAGTGAAGGCCCTCGTCGAGGAGATGTGTCGTCGCCTCCTGGCCAATCCGGTTCTCGAGGATTTTGAGGTGGAGGTCTACGAATGAGGACGGCCGTCATCGTCTTCCCGGGCACCAACTGTGAGCACGATGTGGTCTACGCCCTGAAGGCTCTGGGTGGGGATGCCGACATCGTATGGCACCGCGAGACGAGCTTGGACGATTTCGACGGTGTGATCCTGCCTGGCGGTTTTGCCCACGGCGACTATCTCAGGACGGGTGCCATTGCCCGCTTTTCACCGGTTATGCGAGACGTGAGACGCATGGCGGAAGATGG
>QIDW01000364.1 GCA_003230435.1 Acidimicrobiia bacterium
GGCATCAACATCTCGAAGGTCGAGCCTCTCGATGAGTCGTTGGAGTCAGTCTTTCGATATCTTGTCGAAGGACGTTGATGGTTCTCACGCGTCACCTGTATCGCCGGCTGATGCGGAAGTGGAGGGTCATCGGCCTCATAGCTCTCGCCTCGGTCCCAGGCTTCGTGTACTGGCTCGCGGCTTTCGATGCCGACCCGGACGAACTGGCCGGTCTCTACTCCGACATCATCGCCTTTGCTGGATATTCCTTCGTGATTGCGGCTCTGATACTCACCGTGGCGACCCTGCGGGAGGAGCGGGACGCCGGAACCCTCCCTTACATCTACATGCGGCCGATGCCTCGTGTGTCCCTGGCCATCTCGTCGATATTGGCAGCGATCGCAGCCGTCCTGGCCATCGCCTTTGGCGGGTGGCTGACGACCGCCCTCGCCACTGTGGCGCTTGGGGCTGACATCTCGATTGCCTTGCCGGGCCTTGCTCTCTTCGCGGCCGCCGGAATTGGTTACGCAGCCGTTTTCGTGCCCCTTGGTTATCTGATGCCCAGGTCGCTGCTCGTCGGCCTCGGTTACATAATCGTGATCGAGACGATTCTTGCCTCCGCGGTGCCCGGCTTGGCCCAGTTCTCGATCTGGAGGATCGCATTGTCGATCTACGCAGATATGACTCCAGTCTTCGGCGCCGAGGCCGCAGAGGCCCTTGGTCCGCTGGCCGCTGGTGTTGGAGGAGGCGTGGCCAAGATCGCGGGAACGGTATTGGTCGGCCTTCTGGTACTCACCTGGGCTCTCCGCAAACGCGACGCTCTTTAGTGATACATCGCTAGGAACTCGAAGCCGCTCCCTCTCTAATACTCGTCATCGGGTCGTCGCCGCTTGGAAGGTTGGACCCGGGGCGGCTCGCCTGGCATTTTGGGGTAATGGGGGGGCCATGGGGCGTCCCCTATGCCGTCGTCCTCATCACGGATCACCCACTCCATCAAGGTGTCTATCTGCCCGTGCGAATCATCGATGCCTCCGGTGAGGTCGCCCACCGAGTCCCAACGATCCGCGAAACCACCAAGAGGGAAGTCCTCGATAGCGACATTGTCCAACTCATCCCAGGTGATCGGAGTCGACACGTAGCCGGTCGGCCGCACCCCGTACGCCGAGGACACCGTCTTGTCGCGGGCGTTCTGGTTGTAGTCCACGAAGACCCCCTCCCTCTCCTCCTTCCACCAACTCGTGGTGACCAATCCCTCCATGCGTCGCTCCAACTCGCGTGCTAGTGCAAGCACCGCTCTCCTCGTCTGGAAGAAGTCCCAGATCGGCTCGATGCGCACATACACGTGCATTCCACGACTGCCTGAGGTCTTCGGCCAGCCAACAAGACCCACCTCGTCGAGAAGCTCCCTCGCCCCGGCGACAGCCTGCCTGACCTGGTCGAAGGTGATACCCGGGGTTGGGTCGAAATCGAGTCGGAGCTCATCAGGATGATCGATGTCATCGGCCCTAACCGGCCACGGGTGAAAATCGAGACAGCCGAGCTGGGCCAGACGCACCACGTCGGCTTGGGTGCGGGGCACGTTCATCCGCCCGGGTCGCTGGGAGGGAAACCTGATATCGACCGTCTCGAAGGGTGTGTTCTTCGACGCACGTTTGTGATAGATCGGGTCGACCGTCACATCCTTCATGTACCGCTTGAGCATCGTCGGCCGACCGCCGATCCCTCGAGCAGCCCCCTCGGCTACACGAACGAAGTGCTCGACGACATCGAGCTTCGTCCACCCCTGTTCCGGAAACACAACCCTCCCCGGGCTGCTGATCCGCACCTCCGCACCATCGACGGTGACGGTGGTGTGGTCAGACATGCGAACCTAAGATCGTGCTGGTCATAGAAGGCCGGTAGAACCTTAGGAAGGAGGTCCCTCAGAGTGGACCTCGTCGAGAAGATCCACGATTCGGTAATCGGCAAGGACACTGCCGTTGAGACTCCCTTTGGCCTGCGCCGGGTCACCTACGCCGACTACACGGCGTCGGGCAGGTCACTCTCGTTCATCGAAGACTACATCCGGTCCCAAGTGCTTCCCATGTATGCCAACACTCACACCGAGACCTCCGGGACCGGGCTTCAGACCACTCGGTTCCGCGAGGACGCCCGCGACATCATCAAACAGTGCATCGGTGCCAACAATGACGAGCACGCCGTGATCTTCGCCGGCAACGGCGCCACAGGAGCTGTTGATCGACTCATTGGCATCCTCGGGATACGGATACCGGACTCGCTCGACAAGGAGTACCACCTGGGCGATGTCATACCCGCCAATCGTCGTCCGGTTGTCTTTGTCGGCCCCTACGAGCACCACTCCAACGAGCTTCCCTGGCGGGAGTCGATCGCCGACGTCGTAGAGATCAATGAGGACTCCGACGGTCAGATCGATCTGACCGAGCTTGAACAGCGCCTCGTCGAGTACGCCGAGAGGCCGCTGAAGATCGGTTCGTTCTCTGCTGCATCCAATGTGACCGGGATCATCTCCGACACATCCGCAATCTCTCGGCTACTTCACGAACACGACGCCCTCAGCTTCTGGGACTTTGCCGCTTCGGCGCCCTACGTCGGGATCTCAATGGGTTCTACCGAGGTCGACAACGGCAACTACAAAGACGCCATCTTCATCTCGCCGCACAAGCTCATCGGCGGACCTGGATCACCGGGTCTGCTGGTCGCTCGCCGCGACCTGCTCACCAACAAGGTTCCCGCTGTGCCTGGAGGAGGAACCGTCCAATACGTATCGCCAGACCACCACACCTACGTCGCCGACCAGGAGCGGCGGGAGGAGGGCGGCACTCCTGCGATCATCGGTTCGATCCGAGCCGGGCTCGTCTTCAAACTCAAGGAGGAGGTTGGTCCCGATCGGATCCGGGAGCTCGAACACGACTTCATCAGGCGGGCCATCGATTCGTGGAAGACCAATGCGAGCATCGACGTTTTGGGTAACCCTGACGCCAGACGTCTCTCCATCGTCAGCTTCGTCATCAGGACCGAGGACAAGGTGCTCCATCACAACTATGTCGTTGCACTGTTAAACGACCTGTTCGGAATCCAAGCACGCGGTGGGTGTTCTTGTGCCGGGCCCTACGGACACCGCCTCCTCGGAATCGACCTCGAAACCAGCAGACGCTTCGAGGATGTCATCGCCACCGGCTGCGAGGTTCTCAAACCGGGATGGGTGCGACTGAATTTCAACTATTTCATATCGGAGAGCGAATTCGACTACATCGTTGAGGCGGTCCACATGATCGCCTCCGATGGCTGGCGGCTGCTCCCCCTCTACACATACGAAGTGGAAAGCGGAATCTGGAGACATCGCGACGGACTACCCAAGCCCCCTGCGAGTCTGAAGGATGTCGATTTCACCGGCGCCGAACCCGTCCCGATGACGGTGTCGCTGGACGCCCTAAATGACTACATCGAGGAGGCCAAGACGATCCTGAGTGAAGCACCGCTAGATGACGGGATCGGACAGCACCTAACCCCCGAGGCAGAAGTGCTGAGATGGTTCCCTACGCCAACGGAGGTAGGCAAGTGACCAATCCCGCCGACAACCCGAGTGCCGAAGAGGTAGCCCGTTGGCATCGCACCTTCGCCCCAAGAGCGTTCAATCGCACGTGGACATTGCTGGATGAAACCGAGTTGACCCGTGAGCAGGAGGAGGAGATGCTCGCTTCCACCTTCGCCCAGCGTCATCACTGGTACGAGGTTGGAGAGCCGAAGAACTGGGCAGTCGCCGACTGGCAGGTGTCGAGAGTCGCTGCTGTGCTCGGTTACGCCGACCTTTCGCGACGGTTTGGCGAAAGATCGCTCGAGCTCGCAACGGAGCACGGTCTCGGACCGTTCGTGACAGGTTTTGCTCACGAGGCCATCGCACGTGCTGCGGCTGACGTTGACGATGTGGAGACCTTCACCGAGCATCTGGAGATGGCAAAGGCCGCTCTCCCTGAAATCGAAGATGCCGAGGAGAGGGAGGTCCTTGCGGCCGACCTCACCGAAATGAGCGAGGGCTGACCCCACAAACCGCGTACCTGAGGTAGTTCGGCCCGTATCCGGGCCGAACTACCTCAGGTTCGCCTTCACGTGCTGATCAGCCGGGCTCGACGCCGATCTCGGTCGCCTTCACCGAAAGCCATACATCGCTGCCCAGCTCCAAGCCAAGCGCGTCGACTGCCGCCGGCGTCACTTCGACAGCAAGCGCCAGGGGCTCGCCTGTTTGCAGTCGGACCCGGTCACCGAAGTGCTCGATCCGAACAATCGTGGTCTTCCACACATTGCGGGGGCTCCCTTCCGGGTGTTGGCGATGAACCGAGACTGCCCGAGGGTGAATCGTTGCGAGCACCGACCCTCCAATAGCGGTGTCCGCTACGTGAAGGACATGGGTGCCAACAGTGACAACGCCGGATGACGCATTGCCGACCAACAGGTTTGAACCTGCGAGGTCGGCGATATACCGGGTCCGAGGTCTGAGACGTATGTCATCGGCGCTTCCCACCTGGGTGATACGTCCTTCCTCGATCACGTTTATCTCGTCGGCCAGGAGGAATGCCTCAGTCGGGTCGTGCGTGATCAGCAGTCGAGGCCCCGGAAACTCGGACAGGTGTTCGCCCAAGTCACGTCTCAACTCAACCCGCGTGGTGGCGTCGAGAGCAGCCATGGGCTCGTCTAGGAGAAGCAGTTCCGGGTCGATGATCAAGGCCCTGGCCAGCGCCACCTTCTGCGCTTGACCACCCGAGAGATCTCTCGCCTTGGTGTCGGCAAGCCGAGCAAGACTGAGCCGCTCGAGCCAGACCGCTGTCTTCGCGTCTACGGCGTCCGGTTCCTCTTTCTGGCTCCTGAGTCCGAAAGCAACGTTTTCGGCGACCGTGAGATGCCCGAATAGCAAATAGTCCTGGAAGACAACGCCGATCTCTCTCTCCTCCGGCGGGACGAAAACACCCTCGGCCGGATCATCGAGAACCCGGTTGCCGAGAACAATCCGACCCTCATCGATCGGAAGCAGACCTGCGAGCGACGCTACGGCTGTCGACTTCCCGGCGCCATTCGGACCGAGAAGCGCAACGGTCTCACCGGCCTCGATACGGATCGACATTTCAAGGGTGAACTCACCGCCCCTTGAGACTGTGATGCTGACGTCGAGAGTCATAGGGACCTCAGCCACCTGTCGCGGAGCAGCACGAGAACCGTGAGAGAGATCGCCACCATCAGCAGACTCAGCGCGATGGCGGCGTCCCGGTTGCTCTCCAGGGCGACAAATACCGCTAGTGGAAGCGTCTGAGTCTCTCCCTGAAGGTTCCCCGCGAAGGTCACAGTGGCGCCGAATTCGCCGATGGCACGCGACCAGGTCAAGATCATTCCGGCCGCCAGCGAGGGACCGATCATGGGAAGAGTCACGCGGCGAAACACTGTCCAGCGCCCAGCCCCCAGAGATGCAGCCGCACCCTCGAAACGGCTGTCCATATTTCGGAGGGCGCCCTCCACAGTCAGGATCAGAAATGGCATCGACACGAACGTCACCGCAACCACGACACCCCAGATAGAGAAGGGCAGGACCAGTCCGGTCGCGTCGTAGAGAGGCTCACCCACCACTCCTCTTCGTCCCAAAGCGAATAGCAGCGCAGCACCGCCGACAACAGGTGGGAGGACCAGGGGTGCCAGGACCAAGCCTCGAACCAAGGAGCGCCCCCTGAATTCGAGACGCGCCAGCACCCACGCCAAAGGCACGCCGACGATCGTCGAGATGATGACGGCCGCCACGGAGGCAATGGCCGACAGGACGAGGGCATCGATGACAACATCGCTCGCCAGAAGGCTGACCAGGTCGCTCCATGGAGTTCGGACGAGAAGACCGATCAGAGGAAGAAGGAAGAACACCACCCCTAACGCGGCGAGCACGCTGAAAACAATCGGGGGTCTGGACTGCGCGATTCTGGGTTGGCGTCGGCTCACGGCGTGACGAACCCCTGTCCGGCAAGGATCATCTGACCGAACTCGGACAGGACGAACTCCACAAAGACCTTCGCTCCTTCGTTATTGGGACCCTCCGTTATGAAGGCAATCGAATACTCGGCCGCCACATTCGCTGCGTCCGGTATCTCGATGCCCTCGACCCGGGCGTTGGCTGCAATAACGTCTGTCATGTACACGATGCCTGCATCCAACTCGCCTGCCTCGATCTTGGTCAGCAGCGATCGAACGTTGGGCTCGTTGGTGTCGATCGCCGGCTTCACTCCGGCCCGAGACATCACCTGACGCCCGTATTCCCCACATGGGACTCCGATATCGCACAATCCGATGAGAAGCTCCTCGTTGCCGAAGTCGACAAGTCCGTCGATGTTCGCCGGGTTGCCTGCCGGCACTGCGATCGCGAGAAATCCCTGGGCAAACACTGTGGCGCTCCCCTCCGAGAGGCCCGCATCGACGATAGGGGCCATGGTGTCTGCGCTGGCTGATGCAAACACGTCCACAGGCGCACCCGCCAGGATCTGCTCTCGCAGGAGTGCGCTGCCACCAAGATTCAAAACCACGTCGACCCCAGGGTTGGCAGCCTCAAATGCCGACTCCAATTCAATGAAGACCTCGCCCAGAGATGAGGCTGCGGAGACACGGATTTCATCCGAAACATCTGAGGAGCCACCGCACGAGGCGAGAAGAAATCCAATGACAGCCACGCCGAAAGCAACACGCAGTTGTCCATTCCTCAATCTTCGCCTGGCCACGTCACGAGCCTATCGCTGGCCATCCCCTTCGGATCACCAACACCCCTACCGTGAGCAAATGGCCGTCCTCCACCAGATAAGTGTCTCCGACGGTGGAGTTCCGAAAACATCTGTTGACAATGCCAAGATCGACGACCGCGGAGTGGTCGGAGACCGCCAGGAGGACACGGTTCATCACGGAAGCCCAGACCAGGCCATCTGTCTCTACTCGTTGGAGGTGATCGAAGGCCTCCAAGATGAAGGGCATCCAATCGCACCGGGCGCGGCGGGTGAGAATCTGACCATTGCCGGCATCGAATGGTCGCTCGTC
>QIDW01000080.1 GCA_003230435.1 Acidimicrobiia bacterium
GTTGTGGAGCTGAGGGGATTTGAACCCCTGACCCCCTCGTTGCGAACGAGGTGCTCTGCCAGGCTGAGCTACAGCCCCTTGCGGGATGAGGATTCTACCGGTGGGCGTGTTTTGGGCCAGACCGAGTTTTCTCGAGGTAGTTAGACCCGGATACGGGTCTAACTACCGGAGGTTTCAGGAACCGCGGAGGTCTTCTCGGAGACGTTCCTGGACCACAGTTGCGGTTAGGTCGGAGCGGGAGCGCTCCACAAGCGATCGGGAGACGTCGGTGGTGCGGCGAAGACTCTTGGTCATCCCGTCCGGGTAGTCGATCCCGGCAAGCAGGTCGACAATGTTGTCCATCTCCTCGAGTGTCTCCTCGGCTTCGGAGATCTTCTCGTCGCGGAGCAGGTCGAGCATGTGGCGTCGCATCTCCCCGACAGCCTCGCCCAAGCCGTGGAGGTAGGGAACCGGGTCGATCCCCAGATCCTCGAATGTGGGCACGGGCTCGTCCTTGAAGATCGCCTCGGTAACCCGTGCTTCGGCGTACTCCTTGGCGGCATCAGAAACGAACCCTGCATGTCTGATCTCCGGGTGATCCATCGACGCGTCCTTGATCTCATCCAGCAACGCGCCGGCTTCTCCTATCAGACCTGCCGCCTTGTCCCATTCACTTCGGTGCAACGCCCGGATTCCGTTGGCCGAAGCCCGGATGACCTTTCGCGAACCGGTGATGCTCTTCTCCCGTGCTGCAAATCGAGCGTCGAGGATGGAACGGATCTTGTCGATCGAGTCGGGATTCAACTGCCGATGACTCGGACCTGGGGCTCTTCCAACTCGGCAGAGCGCTCGGCCACATGCGTCACTTTCAGACGCGCCGCCCGCTGCTTCCTCATTTGGGCGAGAACCGCCATATAGAGACCGACCAGCGAACCGAAAAACAGTCCGACGAGCAGCCAGGCCAACGAGCTCGCATACCAGGCGAGACCGAAACTCATCGCCGTGAGCACTATCAGACCGACAAGTGTGCGGCGACGTCGTGTGCGGATGACACTTCGATTGCTGGAAGCAAGGTCGGCCGCGGTATGTCTCTGGACATCCGCCATCGTGTGAGACCAGCGGTCGAACTCCTCAGTGGAACCCATGGATCCCTCACGCCGGTCACTGAAGACAACTGGAAGCAGATAGACGCTCCAAACGGCTGCGATGACAAGCAGACCGACTATGACACTTGTTTCCATGTCCTGTGTTTACTCCGTCCAACGCCGAGCGTAATGAGATTGCCCACCATCAATCAACGACCTTCGACCTCTGCCACTCGCCCGACCTGCCTCCGGTCTTCCGGAGTAGGCGTACCGACTCGATCGTCACGCCACGTTCGACGCCTTTGACCATGTCATAGATGGTGAGAGCAGCAGTCGAGACGGCTGTCATAGCCTCCATCTCGACCCCGGTCTGGCCTGTCGTCGAAACGGTAGCCGTGATCCGAATTCCATGCCCAGCCGGTTCGAGCGTGACCTCGGCACCGGTCAGCGGAATCGGGTGACACAGTGGTATCAGGTCTGCGGTCCTTTTTGCTCCCGCGATCCCCGCCACACGGGCGACAGCGGCCGCGTCACCCTTTGGCAGGTCGCTCGAGAAGAACCGCGCCGCCAGGTCGGAGGACATCGCGACGTACCCTTCGGCCACAGCAACCCTATCGGTGATCTCCTTGCCGCTCACATCCACCATGTGCACCTCCCCGGCATCGGTGAGATGGGTGAATTCCTGGTCAGATGTCAAGACGATGCTCCCTGGTCGCGGGGCTTCGGAACAGTTCTATCAGCACTGGCTCCCCTTCGTCGATTGTCTCCACTCCTCTCGGCACAACGGCAAAGGCGTCGGCAGCCGCTGCAACGGAAAGGACGTTTGAGGCCTGACCACCGGCCTGTATCGCTTGGACGGCGGGGGCGTCACCCTCCAATCTGACCCTGAGGAAAACGGTCTTTTCCGGATCGGTCACGAGTCTCTCACCGGCGACAACACTCACCTGCGGTCTGAGAACTGCACTCGCTCCCTGCATTGTGAGCAGGGCAGGTCTGACAAACTGCTCGAAAGAGACAACCACCGACACAGGGTTGCCCGGAAGTCCGAAGAACGGCGCACCTCCCAGGTGTCCAAAGGCGAGGGGCTTGCCGGGCTTCATGGCGACCTTGATGAAATCGACTCCCGCTTCGTCACGTAGAACAAGCTTCGTCACGTCGTAATCCCCCATCGAGACTCCGCCGGAGGTCACTATCACGTCGGTTTCTACCGCAGCTCGGCCCAGGGCGGCGCGGAGCTCGTCGGAATCATCTGCGATCCGGCCGTAGTCGATCACCGCCGCGCCGGCATCCTCGAGAAGACCCACCAACATTGGCCGGTTGGAATCACGAATCATCCCCGGAGCCAGATCCGAAGTGGCCGGAGGCTGGAGCTCGTCGCCGGTTGACATCACTCCTACGCGGGGACGTCGGGAGACGACCGGGTCCACCACTCCCAATGTGGCTAGAACACCCACATGCACCGGATCGATGCGCAAACCGGCGTCAAACACGACCTGGCCGGCACGAACATCGCCACCGGCCTCGCGCACATGCTTACCTTCCGCGACCACCGTGTGAACCCTCACCTTGTCGCCCTCGGCGGCCGTGTCCTCGACACGCACGACGGTGTCAGCACCGTCCGGCATCGGGGCACCAGTCATGATTCTGATGGCCTGACCCGCACTCACGGAAACCGATGCGACCTGACCGGCGGGCACATCAGCGAGCACTTCGAGAACAGCATCGGCCTCCGAGACATCAGTGGCGCGGACCGCGAAACCGTCCATGGCCGAGTTGGCGAAGTGGGGCACGTCCTGGTTGGAAACGACCGCCTCCGCCAAGACCCGGCCGACACTCTCGGAAAATGGAACCCTCTCGGTTTCGAGCCGTCGCATCGATTTCAGTATTTCAGTGCGAACAGCTTCCAGAGGTCTCATTGCATCTACTCGAACAACTCAGGGCCGTAACGATCAAGACCCAACTCATACGAAGCTATGAGCAGGCCCTCGGGAGTTCCGACATCGAGGAGGCTCTCACCAGCAACGTAGCCGCGCAGCCGTCCCCGCTTTCCAAGTTCCTGAATGGCGTCGGTGAGTTGGATCTCGCCACCTACTCCGGGCGAAGTCTTCTCGAGAATGGAAAACACCTCTGGCGTGAAGACATAACGACCGACAAGACCAAACCGGGACGGAGCCGCCTTCACGCCTGGTTTCTCAACCGCTCCGGCAAGGTCGAGAAACCCGTCGACAACATCAGAGTCGGGAATCACCACTCCATACCTGGAGAGGAATTCATCACTGAGCTCGCGGAGACACATCACGGAAACCGCTCCGTCGCGGCTACCGGAGCCGAGAGACGCGAGGACGTCGTGCCCGGGTCGAACGATGTTGTCGGAAAGAAGGCAGAAGAAGGATCGATCGCCCACCATGTGAGCGGCCTCACTAACGGCGTGACCGAGGCCTAACGCCTCCTCCTGAACCACGGGTCGAACCTGGATGTCCTCGAGACCGGGAAGCGCTCCATCGAGACTGAAATGTTGAGCTACCAGGTGTCCGGCATCGAGGTCCACGACGACGACAGCCTCCTTGGCACCTGCCCTTGCGGCCTCCTCGACTGCGTATTGAATCGCCGGTCTGTCGATAACAGTGAGCAGCGCCTTGGGGACCACCCGGGTTGCAGGGCGCATTCTGGTCCCGCGTCCGGCCGCCGGGATGACAGCAACATCGATGCTCACGTTGGAACTTTCTCCTCGTTTCCTTTGACCATCCTCCCGATGTTGACCCTATGCCGCCAAACGATGAGGACGATCGTCAGCACCATCCACATGAGGCTTAGCCCCTCGACCCCCTGCCAGATGGCTAGCGGTATCGCAAGAACAATCACGATGAGCGAGGAGATAGAGGCAACCTTGGTGAGTCGAGCGCTCACCGCCCAGACAACTCCTTCGATCAAGGCCACGAGGGGAACGGTGAAGATGAGGACACCAAACCCGGTTGCGACGCCCTTGCCTCCCCTGAACTTGTGGAAGACGGGGTAACAGTGGCCAACCACAGCAGCGAAGCCGGCTGCAAACACCCACTGACCTTGTAGGTCGGGAACACCGGATGCCATCAACCCTATCGCTGCGCCAATCACACCCTTGAAGGTATCCCCCAAGAGCACCATCGCGGCCGGTAGCCGACCAAGCGTTCGCAGGACATTGGAGGTGCCGGGATTGCCGCTGCCGATCTCATGGATGTCGACCCCATGCATTCGGCCGACGATCACCGCGAAATCGATGCTTCCCACCACATAGGCGCCGACGAGGGCGATGGCAATCGTCATGGAACGATCATATTGGCTCACGGCGGAATGGAAGACCTTGGGGTCAGGTTCTACACTTGACTGACTCCACCCCGTCCAAGTCGGTCACAGGTACCCATGCCTACATACGAATACGCCTGTAAACAATGCGGTGAGAACGTCGAGGTCTTCCAGTCGTTCTCGGATAAACCGTTGAAGAAGCACGACGAATGCGGCGGCGAGCTGAAGAAGGTCTTCCATGCCCGGGGAATCGTCTTCAAGGGTTCCGGCTTCTACGCGACAGGTAACAGATCTTCTGGCTCACCAAAGACATCAGAGAAGTCGGACTCATCGACCAGGACGTCATCTGAATCCAAGTCGAAGCCAAAAGCAAAGTCTTCGACTTCGAAAGACTCTTGAGGATCTAGCTCAACGACTCCCTTCTACCGCGGCCGCCGACCGCGTACGTTCGGGACATGTTGTGGCTGCAGTCGCCACCGTTCGGACGATGGGTCGCCGCCGGGCTCCTCGTAGTCGTCGCCATCTGGGTCGAATTCCGACCGGACCCACTCGTCGACCATCCATTTGCTATCGAAGCGATAGCGGTTGGAGAAGAGCTCACGTCGCTCAACACCGAGACCCGACGTATTCCGTTGGGTCTCCTGGATCAGGTCCAACCCGAAGCGGTAGCGACTCGAGCGATCGAAAACGGTGAGCCGATCCTCGCTTCAGACGTCCGAGACGCCGATTCAGCGATTCCAGCCGGCTGGTGGGTTATCTCCGCGGATGTGCCCGCCATTGCCCGGGCGGGCGACCAAGTAAAGATCGTTCTGCTCGACTCAGGCAAGGTGATCGAAGGCGTGATCGCATCTTCGGTCCCGGACGACCCTTTCGCCGCAGCAAGTGGCGGCATTGCGGTGGCGGCGGCATCGGCTAGTGAGGTCGCCATGGCGGCTGCTGACTCGCGAATCGCTGTCCTTGTCTCCACCGGCTGAGGAATCGACAGACCACTACCGTTCCCGCCGTGGCAGCCGCGATCATCTGGGGCCTGATCCAGGGTCTCACTGAATTTCTCCCTGTCTCATCTTCGGGACACCTTGTGATCATCCCTGCCTACCTTGCAAAGTTCGGCCTGGACATCGCGCCTCCCAGCCTTGCTATCACGGCCGTCCTTCATCTGGGAACGCTGCTCGCGGTGCTCGTCTACTTCCGGGAGGACGTGAGCAAGGTTCTCAGGCTTCGCACCGATCCCGAGGGTCGCAAGATCGCATTGTTGGTGGCTGTCGGCACCATCCCGGTGCTCATCGGGTTGCCTTTGAAGGACACCCTCGAGTCATTCCAGGACACCGTCTCCAATGTCGGTTGGGCCCTTGTAGTGACTGGCCTGATTCTTGTCATTGGCCAGCGACTGGCAACCGGTGCTCGAGTGTTGATGGACGGACGTGTTTCCGATGCTGTCAGCGTCGGAATCGCCCAGGCCTTTGCCCTCATCCCCGGCATGTCGAGGTCCGGCATCACGATCAGCACCGGCAATGGCAGAGGTTTCACTCCCGTTGAGGCAGCGCGCTTCTCTTTTCTTCTCGGCATTCCCGCGATCGCGGGAGCTGGACTCATAGAGCTACCGGATCTTCTTGGTTCCGGCGAATTCGGGCTCGATTTGCTCATAGGCTTCACAGTTGCCGCGGTGTCCGGATATTTCGCCATCGCCTGGTTGCTGGCAGCGCTGAGGAACGTGGGCCTGATTCCTTTTGCGATCTACACCCTGGTGGTGGGTCTTCTCACCGTTGTGGTGTTCTAAGCAGCGATACTGGTCCATATGCCAGAGCGAAACGTCATCGGCACCGATCTCCAACCGTGCAGCATCGATCCGATCACCGGATGGTTTCGCGACGGAACATGCGAGACAGCACCCGAAGACGTGGGAAGCCACACCGTCTGCGCCGTCGTCACCGCTGAGTTCCTCGAGCATCAGCGCACGGTTGGCAACGACCTCATTACTCCGATGCCTCAATACCAGTTTCCCGGCCTCAAACCTGGCGACCGCTGGTGTGTCACCGCCCGCAACTGGTTGAGGGCGTACCGGGATGGGGTAGCTGCACCCGTGGTGCTGGCCTCAACCCACGAACGGGCTTTGCAGATCGTGCCGCTGGAGGTGCTGGAAGGGCTGGCTGTCGACGTCCCGGATGATCCGGGCGGACTTTCCCGAGAGAGTTAAGCCCGGATACGGGCGTAACTACCGGAGGTAACGGGTTATTGGGAGTAGTTGGAGGATATCCGCATCGTCTCCGCGATGTGAACGTTGATGAGAGAGGGCTGGCCTGACTCCTTCGCTCGTTCCAGAGCGGGTCGAATCTCATTCGGGTCGGTGACAAACTCCCCGTAACCGCCAAGTCCCTTGACCATCTCGTGATAAGGCCGAATGCCGAGGTCCGTCGCCACGAGCCGTTCGGGGTAGGCCATCTTGTGGAAGGTCTTGATGTTGGCCCAGACACCGTTATTGCCGACCACCCCGATGATGGGCAAGCCGAGCCTGACCATCGTGTCGTATTCCATGGCGTTGAATCCGAAGGCCCCGTCACCAAAAACGATGCCCACCATCTTCTCCGGAAAGACCGACTTGGCCGTGCCGAACGGGCCCGGGTCGAGCACATGTCCGGCGGTCGAGGTTTGCAGCCAGCGGGCCGTGGTTGAGACGATGTCGCCGCCATCGACGGCCACAATGGAGTCGGGACCGAAAAACTCAGAAACCTCCTTGGCAAACCTCTGTGGCATGACAGGTGACGAGTCGTCGGTCGCTTCGACAAGTGCGGCTGCTGCCTTCTCCGTCTCGGCTTCCATGATTTCGGAGGTCCACAGCGGTCTCTCGTTGCGTCTGATCTCATCTGCCCTGGCGACGAGCTGGC
>QIDW01000434.1 GCA_003230435.1 Acidimicrobiia bacterium
GGTCGCGTTCTGGAAGGCCCGACATTCTCCATCGCCTGGGTCATAGACGACGTGCTGGAGACGCCAACGCTCGATCTGGGAATTCTCGACTCGATAACCCGTCGAGTCGTATTGGATGCTGCCCGTGGGCTCGGCATCGAAGTGTTGGAAGGTTCGTGGGTTCTGGACCGTCTCTATGAAGCCGTTGAAGTGATGGCCCTCTCTACAGTTCGTGAGGTGCAGTCTGTAAGCCAGATTGGTGAGATGTCTTTCCCACTCGGACCTCTCACTGCTCGCCTTGCTTCAGGCTTCGAAGCACTTACCAGTCAGCGGCCCAAACCCGGGAACTAGCGTCGCCACCGGTTACGTTGGGGTGTCATGAAGTCTCGAACTCTGATCTTTGTTCTCGTCGTCTTTGCAGTGCTGGTTGCCGCCTGCAATAGCGAGGAAGCGGCGCTCTCGACCACCTCCTCCCTGGTCACTGGAACTACCGAAACGCCTGGTCAGGACACCACAACGACAACGCCCGAGGATGATGTCACCACCACGACAGTCCTTCGCGGCCAAACGGTGGCGAGTTATGAGATCTCCGTTCGAATCTCCACAGACAACGGGGAGATCTTTTACGTCGTGATCCCTACCGGGGCCTACACCGATGTCGATCTAGAGAACTTCGTCGGAGACCTCTTGGAAGCCAACCCCGACCTGTGGGGGGCGGAGGTCTTCGCAAACGAGGCGGCCGTCCAGGCCTTCGTGATCCCTGAGGACCAGCGAACTGAAGAGCAGCAGGATCTCTTGGACGACTACCACTTTGTCAGCCTCATCGGTGGTGACACCATGAAGTTCCAAGGCCCGTTTGCGGAGTTCGGCGAGTTCGTGATCGGCAGCTAGGCCGATACTGACTCTTGTGACCGGCTCCGTCGAAGTTCTTCCGCACATCCAGATCGAAGGACATGAGTCTTCTGGGCTCGGGCACGAACAACACCCGATGCGGGTGATCACCCGCCGGATTGCGGGATTGGCTCCGGGAGGCTGGGACGCCGAGGTTTCCAATGAGGTGGTGGGAGTCTTTGATGAGCTAGCCCCGGAGTGGCATAGCCGGACCTCGGCACAACGGACGGCCGTTGTCGAGGACGCGCTCAATCGCGGATTCGACGCTTCCGGGCGACACCTCGTAGTCGAGGTGGGGGCTGGTATCGGCACCTACTCGGGTCTCCTGGCCGAGAGGTTCAACGTGGTCGTTTCCCTCGATCTCTCGATGGAGATGACGCGACGGGCTCCGTCTGGTCCGTCACATCGGCTCCTTGCGGATGGAGGTCTGCTGCCTGTTCGCGACAGATCGGTCGATGCCGTTGTTCTGATCAATGCCTTCTTGTTTCCCAATGAGGTCACCCGGGTCCTTCATGTCGGAGGGACGCTGATCTGGGTCAACTCGAGCGGCGAAGAGACTCCGATTCACCTATCGACCAAGGATGTTGTGTCAGTTCTGCCATTCCCCGTCGAGGGACGGGAAAGCCGTGCCGGCGCCGGGACATGGTGTGTCCTTCGTCGGACGGCATGAGGCTCGCGGCTTGTCGAACAAACCTCAGAGCAGCAGCCCTGCGACGAGTAGAAATCCGCCAAAGCCCACGACGTCGGTGATCAATGTCACGAAGATGGAGGATGCGAGGGCAGGGTCCTGGCCGAGCCTTCTCAGCAGGAGGGGAATCGCGGCACCTGAAACAGTGGCGATGACGAGGTTTGCCAACGCGGCCACCGCAACGACAACGGCCACGGTTGACGGTTCCGAGCTGGATTGGAAAACTTCGGTGCCGAGGAGTAGATAGGTCAGACCGGCAGCAACCACAGCCAAAAGGAGGCCGTTGAGTAGGCCGACACCAGCTTGGCGGGCCAGAATCCCCGGGACTCGGGCGCGTGGCACGTCGTCGGTGGCAAGGGATCTGATCATCACCGCGAGACTCTGGTTTCCACCGTTGCCGCCCAGTAGTGCGATCACCGGCATCAGCGCGGCAAGAACGGGTTCCCTGCTGATGAGGCCAGTCTGGCGTTCAATGACGAAGGCGACTACCAGTGCAAGGAAGAGGTTGAGGACCAGCCAGGGGGCCCGCATCCGAAAGGACTCGGTGACGTCTGAGTAGACGGTCTCTTTGACGCCTGCGCCCACCGCAGCGGCGAAATCCTCGGTGGCCTCATCTTGCACCGCTTCGATTACCGCATCGGTGGTGACCATCCCGAGCAGGATGCCGTCCTGATCCGTGACAGGGATGCCGAAGAGATGATAGCGCTGGCACAGATCGGCCACCTGCTCCCGGTCGGTATGGGTCGTCACCACAACCGGGTCGGCAACCATGACGTCGGCTAGAGGAGAGCCGGGTCTCTTGAATACGAGGTCACGAAACGAGAGCACGCCCTGGAGTTGGTTGTGATCGTTCACGACGTAGACATATGAGAGATCTTCGTATTCGTCGTGCAGCTGACGAATACGCTCTATTGCCTCGCCGGTCGTCAGTCCGAGTGGCAAGGCGGCGATCTCGGTCGTCATCAGCCCGCCAGCACTGTCTGACGGGTAGACGAGAAGGTTTCGTACGCCCTGCTCTGCCTCATCGGTCATCGCAGCGAAGACGTCCTCCTGTATGTCTTCGTCAAGCTCATCGATGAGGTCGGCGGCTGCCTCGCCAGGCATTTCGTTGAGGGCAGCGGCCAGGTCTCCGAGGGGAACATGTTCGATCAACTCGGCCGCCAACTCCGGGGCGATCTCCTCGAGGACCTCGGCGGCATCGACGGGCTCGAGCTCGGACAGCAGTCGGGCAGCGTCGTCCTCTTCGAGTTGCTCGAGCACGTCGGCTGCGTCCCCGGGTGCCGCTTCAGCAAGGGCTTCCCACTCCTCGATGTTGGCATCGAGGTATTCGGCGACCTCCTCCGGCTCGCGGCGTGCGACAGCGAGGAGCGTTTTTGCTAGTTGACGTGGGCTTCTGAGTCGAAGTCTCACTGTTGCCCCCGGGGCGGTTGAAACGGGGGTCAGGCTACCGCGAGTGTCATCCCTCGTAAGGTCGAACAGCCGTGACGTTCACGGTGAATGTCCCGGCAGGGGCTTCGTAGGAGACTTCGTCCCCGACTGCTGCCCCTATCAGCGCCGAACCCAGGGGACTCGTGGGAGAGGCCAAAAGGAGACCGGGGGCCTTGTTCTCCTGCGGGGCGACGAAGTAATCCAGTTCGTCGCCATCGGAGTCAACCACGGTTACCACGGAGCCAATCTCAACCTTCCCGGTGTCTGACACCTCGCGCACCTCGGCAGTGTGGATCACGTGTTCGAGCTTCCGGATTCGAGCCTCCATCAGACCCTGCTCGTTTTTGGCCGCGTCGTAGTCGGCGTTCTCGCGCAGGTCGCCGTGGGAGCGGGCCTCGGCGATCCGCTCCTCGATTTCCCGGCGACCGCCGACTTTGAGCTGCTCCAGTTCGTCCTGGGCCTTCTTGAGAGCGGCAGGGGTGAGAAATGTCGTCTGATCAGACATGGAACCGAGCAGGGTAATTCAGGGTCGAAGGTTATCTGTACCTCCCTACAGACCGGGAGGCGTTTTGGCTAGGGTTCGGCTCTTGACCCAAGATCCTGACGCCGTCGCCGGCCTCGAGGCCTACAAGCGCCACGACTGGAAGGAGGCTTATCAACTCCTCAGTCCTCTCCTCGAATCACAAGAGGAAACACCTGAAATAGCCGAGGCTCTCGGGTCGGCCTCGTGGTGGGTCGGTGACATCGACACGACGATAAGTGCTCGTCAAAGGGCATACGCCGAGTATTCCGCCGCCGGACGGTCCGTGGATGCCGCCCGTGCAGCCATTCAGGTAGCGGAGGATCACATGCTCCTACTTCAGTCGTCAACATCCAATGGTTGGGTGGCGAAGGCCAGGAGCCTCCTGGAAGATGAGCCTTTGGTCCCCGAACATGGTCACCTGATGAGACTGGAGGCGATTCTGGCCGGCAGTCTGCAGGAGGCCATCGATTTGTCGGCGCGAGTGCGCGAGATCGGCGTCGATCTCGGTGACATGGACCTCGAGATGCTGGGTCTTCACGACAGTGGTCGGTTTCTTGTTGCCTCGGGAGAGGTTGACCGCGGTATGGCGATGATGGAAGAAGCCATGGTTGGCGCGATTGCCGGCGAGCTCACGCCAAAGGTGACCGGACGAATCTTTTGCAACATGATTGAGACGTGCTCTTCCATGGCCGACTACGGACGAGCGATTGAGTGGAGCGACCAGACCATGCGTTGGTGCGAGGGTTTGGGCAATGCTGCGGGATATCCGGGCGTATGCAGGGTCAGGCGTTCGGAGTTCATGCGGCTCCGCGGGGCCTGGCATGACGCTGAGGCAGAGGCGGCGCGGGCAGTGGACGATCTTGCGCACTACCTTCCCTACATGGGAGAAGCTTTCAACGAGTTAGGCATGGTGAGGCTCAATACGGGGGACCTCGACGGAGCTGAGGAGGCCTTCCGCAAAGCACATTCTCTTGGCACCAGTCCGATGCCCGGCCTGGCCCTGCTGAAGCTGGCGCAAGGTGACGCGGCCGAAGGGCTGTCGATGCTTCAGACACGGTTGGAGTCCCTCGAGGGACTGACTGCGCGAAGCAGGCTTCTTCCGGCGGCCGTAGATGTCGCTCTTGCCGCCTCCGACTTGGTGGCGGCTCGAGAGTTTTCATCCGAGTTGGCCTCCCTCGTTGAACGCTTCGACTCCGACGTGCTGAGGGCATTCTCTCTCCAGAGCGCGGGGAAGGTCGCAGCGGCTGACGAGGAGGCAGGCGATGCCGCCTCCCTTTTCCAGAAGGCCGTCGAAATCCTCGTAGCCAACGGTTTGCCCTATGAAGCGGCTCGGGCGAGGCATGATCTCGGCAAGGCCCTGATTGAGGTGGGCTCGGAAGGTTCGGGACGTCTCGAAATCGAAGCGGCTCGAACAGAGTTCGAGCGTCTGGGAGCAAGCCTTGAACTCGACCGCCTATCGGAAGCGCCGGTAGACGCTTTTGCTGGGGGCCGACGGGAGAAGCTGGCCGCGATGATGTTCACGGACATCGTCGGATCGACCGATCTCGTGGGTGTGATTGGAGACGAGTCGTGGGCTGACCTGATCGCCTGGCACGACCGGACGATCCGCGTCGTGATCGATGAGTACTCGGGAACCGAGATTGACCATGCGGGCGACGGGTTTTTTGTTTCCTTTGACACACCTGAAGATGCTCTGGGATGCGCCACCCAGATACAAAGGGTCCTACGCCGACACCGAAAGGAAGCAGGGTTCTCGCCACACGTGCGAATCGGGATTCACCTTGGACCGGTGCTTCAGTCGCAAGAGGGTTTGCTCGGCCGTCAGGTTCACGTCGCAGCCAGAGTGGCGTCGGCGGGTGAAGGAGATGAGATACTCGTCTCGCTGGAGACGATGGAACGGGTATCCGGATTCGATTTCGAACGCCATCGGGAAATCACGGTCAAGGGAATCAGCGAACCATTGATGGTTGGCTCGTTGGCGTGGGGTGATTAGGAGCCCGCTAGAGACGACGGGATGCCCTCCGCGGTAACCTCGCCCATCCAAGATCGAAAGCAGACGATGGATCCAGCCCAACTCGAAGATCTCCCTTTGTTCTCCGGCTTGTCTCGTCGGCAGCGAAAGACCATCGCCCAGCATGCTGACGAAGTGGATGTCGCAGCTGGCAGCAAGCTCGTCGAGCAGGATCGTCTTGCCAATGAGCTGTACATCATCAAGACGGGGTCGGCCGATGTGTTCGACGGAGAAGACTTGATCAATCAGTTAGGTCCCGGTGATGTTATCGGTGAGATAGGCGTCTTGGAGACTCACAAGAGGACTGCCACGGTGGTCGCGACCACCCCGATTTCTGCCGTCGTGATGTATGGCCCCGAACTCACCGCTCTCGAGGACTCGGTTCCTGCGCTGTTCGCTGATCTCGAAACGTTGGTTCGGTCTCGTCTTCACGAAGGGTCCTAGCGGGTTTCGCGCCCGCACGCTTAACCTCATAAGCGTGACCGACACCCGTCTCACCAGATATAGCCACGGGTCTGGCTGAGCCTGCAAGCTCGGCCCCGCCGAGTTGGCTCAGGTTCTGGGTCCCGTGCAAAACCACACCGCTTTTTCCCATCCCGATCTCCTGATCGGGATTGGGACGAGCGACGACGCCGGCGTCTATGCGCTGGGAGACGGTCGCGCTCTGGTGCAGACGGTCGACATCTTCACACCCGTCGTTGACGATCCTGTCGACTGGGGTCGCATCGCCGCTGCCAACGCCCTCAGCGACATCTACGCGATGGGGGCGTCACCTCTCACCGCCCTCCAATACCTGGCGTGGCCCCGAGATGTGCTCCCGTTCGATTTGGCAAGTGATGTGATCAGGGGAGGAATGGACGTGATGGCCGACGCAGGATGCACGGTCGTTGGTGGCCACTCCATCGACGGTCCCGAGCCAACCTACGGATTTGCCGTGACGGGTGTCGCTGACGCGGACAGTTTGGTTTCCAATAGTGGTGGTCGGCCCGACGATGTGTTGATCCTCACCAAGCCACTCGGGATGGGCGTCATCACCACGGCGATCAAACGTCAGAAATGTCCGTCTGACCTGGCAGATGAAGCCATAGAGACCATGGCCATGCTCAATGTGGTGGCCGGGGCTGCCCTGCAAGTTCACAAGGCCCGGGCCGCCACCGACGTGACCGGGTTCGGGCTTCTGGGTCATCTCCGTGAGATGTGCGAGGCGTCAGGCGTTGGCGCCGTCGTCGAATTCGACCGGGTGCCGATCATGGGAGGCGTGGCTGACCTGTTGGCCCAGGGAATGTGGGCCGGAGGGTCGCAGCGAAACCTCGAGTCGCTCCAACCGGACGTCGATTCGAGTGTTGGGAACGACGCGTTACGTCTGCTGGTTGATGCCCAAACCTCGGGGTCGCGTTGCCAAAGGAGTCAGCGGAAGGTTATTTGCGAACGGTGCCCGGCTCGTCGGTGATTGGACGGCTCACTACCGAAAAGACTCTCAAGGTGATATGACTTGATCCCACGAAAATTGACTCTATGAATCCAGACGAACGCCTCGAGAACATTGCAGAAGCTCTTTCCATCCCAAGGGTCGAGCGACACATCTTTCTCTGCGCGGACCAGAGCAATCCGAAGTGCGCAGCGAGGGAGATCACCAACGAGCTCTGGCGTCATCTCAAGTCAAGGCTGAAGGAAACGAATC
>QIDW01000170.1 GCA_003230435.1 Acidimicrobiia bacterium
TGGTCCCGAATCCCCCATGACGCAGACGTCTTTGGCGAAGCCATGATGCTTAGCGTCGTGGCTGGTGGCCCAGGGTTGGTGGCCGTGGGATGGACTGGTTCGAGTCCTAGCGAGGGACATGTCGATGGCGGTGCCGCGGTGTGGACATCGGTCGACGGGATCACATGGGAGCCGTCTCCCGACGACCGAGACGTATTTGCTGACGGTCAGATGGCGAGCGTGACTGTGGGAGGCCCCGGTCTCGTTGCGGTCGGGAACGTTGAGGGAGATGACGGATTCGATGCTGCAATCTGGACATCACCCGATGGGATCACATGGACCCGCGTGCCCCACGATGCTGCGGTGTTGGGTGAGGCAAGTATGCAAGACGTGACTGTTGGAGGCCCCGGTCTGGTTGCTATAGGAGATGTCGAATCGGGCGCGGCCGTGTGGACCTCGGTGGACGGGACCACGTGGACACGCGTGCCTCACGACCCGGCAGTCTTCGGAGGCGACAGCGAACTCTCCATGTCAGCTGTCACCGCAGGCGGGCCCGGTCTCGTGGCGGTGGGGCTCGACTGGTCCGGCGGAGCAACTGCTGACGCCGTGATCTGGACCTCTGTCGATGGAATCGTCTGGGATCGAGTCCCCCATGATGAGGATCTGTTCGGCGGCGTGGGGAACCAAGCAGCGGTTTCCGTAGCCGCGACTGGTACCCGTGTGGTCGCCGTCGGCGTGGCACGATCATCAGACATCGACGCTGCGGTCTGGACCTCGGAAGACGGAATCGTCTGGCAGCGAGTTGCCCACGACGAGGCGGCGCTGGGCGAGGGTGAGATGTGGAACGTAACGGTTGGCGGCCCAGGCTTCGTGTCAGTTGGATGGATCGGGTGGGTCGCAACCCAGAATTCTGATGCTGCAGTCTGGACCTCTATCGATGGCGTCACCTGGGACCGGGTCCCCCATGACGAGGACCTGTTCGGTGGGGTTGAGATGTGGGGCGTGGCTGCAGGAGGCCCGGGTCTCGTCGCAGTCGGATCGGACGGACCCGACGCCGCGGTATGGGTTTTTGAAGAAGATTGATTGGACGAACGTGAACGTGTGGACGGAACAGATTCGGCGTGAAGTTGAGGGCGGTGGGCGTACCATCATGAATAACCACAGACGGAGGGGTTGGCGGCAGTTGAGGGCGGTTGCGCCGATGGCGGCCATAGTCCTGGTCATTGCAGCGTGCAGCTCGTCGGACGACGAGGCGTCAGCGGCTACAACCATGCCACCTCCAGGACCTTCGACAACCACAGCCACCACTGAGTCACCGACGGCCGGAGCGGCTCCGGTGACCGACGCAGCCCCGACAACGGTGACTGTTCCTGCGTTGACGGTCGATGAGGCGTTGGCGGTCAGTGACGCCTACATAGAAGCGTTCAACAACGGCGATACCGACGCAGTGCTGGCCTTGTTCACCTCGGACGTCGCCTTATCTGAGAAGTACACCGGGATGACTGCCTCGTTCGAGGCGATAGATCGTGCGTTCTTTGAACAGCACCTGGCGTGGAGCACCACGCAGGGGACAACCTTCACCTCACCCGAATGTGCGGTGACCGAAGAAGGGACCGGAGCAGCGGTGACAGTGTTGTGCGAGTTCGGGTGGCTCTACGCCGCGGAGCGGGCGGTTGATGCGCCGCCTGTTCCCACAGTGCTCACGATGGTCGTCACCGCAGATGGCATCAGCCAGGCCGCGTTTGAGTACCCCCCCGAGTTCGGATTAGCAGCGTTCGACAGGTGGCTCTACGCGAATCAAAGCGACGATTTGGAAGGCGTCGAGTACGGGGATTGGGACTCAGTCTCTGAGGCCGAGCAGGGCGGAACCCTTCGCGCCCAATACGTCGAGGAATGGGCCGCCTCCCTCGAGGCTGATGATTCCGATCCCGCCGCTGTCCTTGCCGACTATCTGGAAGTCTGGAACACCGAGGACGCGGAAGCCGTCATGGTGTTCTATGCCGAGGATGCCGTGGTTGAAAATCACCCGACCGTCGGTGGCGTGTTAGCCACGGGAAAGTCGGAGATTCTCGTTATCGAAGCGAGGTTGGATGCAGCCCAGGGATCGACTGGCACGATGGAGTACCTCAACATGGAGGTGTCCGGTGACACGGTGACCTTTGACAACATTTTCTACAACGGGAGTGGGGAGTGCTTCAGTAGTGCAGGCTCCGAAGCGACCATTGAGAACGACTTGATCACTCTGATCGTCTGGGGGGACACAGATGCGGACCTGTGCTGATAGCCCCGACCTGATCTAAACCACCCGTCACTCGGATAGCCGCATATAACGGCTGCGAGATCAAGTGGTCATTGCAACGTTTCGGCGAGTTTGTCTGATGGTGTCATCCCTCCAAGGGTGTGTCTAGGGCGGGTGTCACGAACCGTACATATGGCGTTCATGGGCGGGGGGGTTGGCTCTAGAACGGAGCGGGTCCGATTCCTCTGATTAGCCCGAATCGTGAACCAGAACCGATGTAGTCACCAGCGATCTTGACTTGGCCCTCACGTCCGCCGTTCAACCGTATGCGGGCCACATCCTTCCAAGCCGGGCCGGTCGCCGCTGCCTTGTCGATAGTCCCACTCCACTCTCTGGGCTTCCTGTTTCCGGCCAAACTGGACTCCAGAGTTACTTCGACGGTGTCGACCACATGGCTGGACGCATCCAAGAGTTCGGCACGACCGTTGTAGTTGCCCATCCGATCCCTTCGTCAGCTCGAATCAATGATGGTCGCTACTCGGTACAAACGACCTTTCGCGTCCCTGTCGCAGACCCCTTGAAACCCGCTCCGAGAGTTAGACCTCATGGAACCCACACTGTTGAGTTGGTAGCTCAGGGAACTCTCAACAACTACCGCTAGACGTCGTTGATGGCCGCCAGGCGCTTTGGTCGATACCACCGGACCGCACCGGAGACCCGGGAAGTTATCTGGTGGGCACGTGGAAACTGGTGACCGGCGTGAAGGGCGTTCCCGGTTTTCGGAGGCGAGAGAAGTGCCTTCCTGTGTCTTGGTTCGAAGTCCGCCTCTCCGTTCGGTCGCCGGGTTCTGCTTGAGATCTTGTGGTGGATGTTCGCGGCCAGTCTCGAATGACACCCGGATGACACCTCCGAGAGTCCTCGTCTGGTTGAGCGTGTCGCCGTCCCGACTAAGAGAAACCAGGCCGGGGTCGTCCGCAGGGCGGCCCTTGATGTTGAGCTCGATTCCATCGCGCGTCGATCGTCCGTCAGTTCTAGAGAGCCGCTGCCGTACGAGCATGTAGTGGCGTGATTCTTCCCCGCCAGCAACGGATTCGGAACGAAGGAAAGTGAGTTGGGCGCTTGTGAAGGGAGTGGCTCACGGCTTGACACCTGCCGATAACCGTGGTCGAGAGGGTGAGTATTTCCCCAAGGCCCACGCAGCGGGAGTTCAATTAGGCTGATCGGCAATGAAGAGGCGCGACCGCGTATCGGGTGCCCGTCGTCCTATCAGCGGTGGCTAGTCCCACAATCCCAAGATGAGGTGGCATGAAGATCCTGTTGGTTGAAGACAACGAGATGAATCGTGACATGCTTTCTCGACGCCTCATGAAGCGCGGATATGACGTCGTTATGGCAGTTGACGGCCAGGAGGGGGTGGACATGGCATCATCCGAGGAGCCGGGCCTGATCCTGCTCGATATGAGCCTGCCGGTGTTGGATGGGTGGGAGGCAGCGCGTCGTCTCAAATCGAGTGATTCCACAGCCTCGATCCCGATCATCGCTCTGACGGCCCATGCTTTAGTAGGTGACCGTCAGAAGAGCCTCGACGCAGGGTGCGATGACTACGACACAAAGCCTGTCGAGTTCACACGGCTTATCGGCAAGATTGAGGCACTCAGCCCCGGCTAGGCGCGCTAATGCTGGAGGAACTCGGGTATGACCGAAGCCACGTCCGCTGATCTTACGAAGGAGGCCGGTCAGCAGGCGGCGGACCAGCGTGCCCGTGAGGTATTCATCGCGGCCAAGAGCCACGATCTCCGCACGCCCATCAATGCCATTATCGGCTACAGCCAGTTGCTACTCGAGGACGCACAGGACGACGACGAGCCCTGGGCGGAAGACCTCGAGAAGATCTCCAGCGCCGGTCGATCCATGCTTGCGACAGTCAACGAGACCCTGAGCGCGGAGAAGGTCGAGTCCGGCGAACTCGACATGTCGGACATGGCATTGCTCGGTGAGCAAATTCGTCTCGAGCTCCGGAACGACATCAGCGCCGTGGTTGGGTACGCCGAGATGCTCATCGAGGATGAGGCCGAACTGGAAAAAGGCGCCATTTCCGATCTCGAACACATCAAGACATCCGCGATGCGAATGACCGATTTGATCGACGACATTATTGCTTTCGGAACCGACGAGGCCGGGATAGCCGATACCGAGGCGGGGCGATCCGAGCAATCGAGCATGATCAAAGGCGTAGTAGCAACTCTCCACCAGCTTGACGCGCTCCGCACAACCGAGCCAGAGGCTCCGGGCCACATTCTCCTCGTCGATGACGACGAGACGAATCGCGACCTGCTGTCACGGAGGCTCGAGTTCGAGGGCCACACCTTCGAGATGGCGAAGAACGGTGAGGAAGCTCTCGACTTGGTGCGCCGGTCGAGCTTCGATGTGATCCTGCTCGACATCATCATGCCGGTGATGGACGGCTACCAGGCACTCCAGTTGTTGCAGGCCGATGAAGATCTGTGCCATATCCCAGTGATCATGTTGTCTGCGCTCGATCAGACCGACAGCGTGGCGCGGTGCATCGAGATGGGAGCTGACGACTTCCTCCCGAAGCCGTTTGACCCAGTGCTGCTGAGGGCCCGGATCGGCTCCTCGCTTGAAAAGAAGCGGTTGCGGGACCGTGAACAGGAGTACCTCGAGCAGCTGAAAATTGAACGTGAGCAGTCCGAGAGGCTGCTCCTGAACATTCTCCCCGAGCCCATCGCCGACCGCCTCAAGCAGGGTGAGAGCACGATCGCCGACGGCTTCTCAGACGTCACTGTGCTGTTCGCCGATCTGGTCGGGTTCACCGCCGTGTCGGCCCAGATATCGGCAAAGAAGCTGGTCCAGAGTCTCAATCGTCTCTTCAGCGCCTTCGACTCCCTGGCGATCGATCTGGGGGTAGAGAAGGTGAAGACCATCGGGGACGCCTACATGGTGGTGAGCGGTCTCCCGATTCCCCAGGGGGACCACGCCGAGCGCATGGCCGCTATGGGCCTCGGCATGCTGGAGGCGCTCGACGTCTACAACCAGGCCTGGGACGAGCCGCTCGGCATCAGGATTGGCATCAACACTGGACCTGTGGTTGCGGGTGTCATCGGAACATCGAAATTTGCTTACGACCTCTGGGGGGACGCCGTCAACATCGCCAGTCGGATGGAATCCACGGGCGTTCCGGGTCGGATTCAAGTGTCGTTATCGACCTATGGCCTGCTGCGAGAGCACTATGAATTCGAGGCGCGGGGCGAAATCGAAGTTAAAGGGAAGGGCAAGATGCAGACCTACTTCCTGGTCGAATGACCAATGCAGCACCGAAAAAGCGACACGGGTGCACCCTGACTTGGGTTTCAATAGGCTTACCGACGTGTCTAGCGACTGCGTGAAGTGATGTCGACGGCCGAAGCACTTGACATTGCGTGGATCCTGGTGGCGGCGGCTCTCGTCATGTTCATGCAGGCCGGCTTCTCCTCGCTGGAGAGCGGAAGCGTCCGCACAAAGAACAGCATCAACGTCGCCGCCAAGAATTTCGCCGATTTCAGCCTGACCGCTGCTGTCTTCTGGGGCTTCGGCTTTGCCTTGATGTTTGGGGATAGCGTGGGCGGCTGGTTCGGATTCTCGGATTTCTTCTTGCCAGAAACCGCCGGCCCCTTCTTAATGGCGTTCTTCATCTTCCAGATCGGATTCGCCGGGACGGCCACGACGATCATGTCGGGTGCCGTCGCGGAGCGAATGAAGTTCTCCGGCTATCTCATTATGGCTCTGGTCATGTCGGCCTTGATTTACCCGGTGTACGGCCATTGGGCGTGGGGCAGCCTCGCCGGCGGAGAAGCCGGCTGGTTGGAGAGCCGCGGCTTCATAGACTTTGCCGGGTCGACCGTCGTGCATTCCATAGGCGGCTGGATGGCGCTGGCCGGCGTGATCATCATCGGCCCCCGCCTGGGCCGGTTCGGAAAAAATGCCATTCCCATTCACGGTCACGACATTCCCATTGTCACACTCGGCGTGTTCATTCTCTGGTTGGGCTGGTTCGGATTCAATGGAGGTTCCACGCTGGCACTCAACAGCGACGTGCCCACCATCATTGTCAACACGACGATCTCAGGAGCTTTCGGCGGGCTGGTGGCCATGGCGATATCGTGGCGGACGGGAGGACACGTCGACGTCGTTACCACGATGAACGGCGCCCTGGCAGGACTGGTCGCGGTCACGGCTTCGGCGAACATCGTCTCGACGGCCGATGCCGCCATCATCGGAGGCATTGCCGGGGTGGTCATGTACGGCGTCACCGTTCTCCTCGAGCGGGTTGAAATCGACGATGTAGTGGGCGCGGTTCCGGTTCACCTCGGAGCCGGAATCTGGGGCACCCTCGCTGTGGCTCTCTTCGGCAACCCCGAGGCGTGGGGTGGTGATGGCCGCTTATCGCAACTCTGGGTGCAGGCGACCGGAGTTCTCGTCGGTTTCGTTTGGGCCTTCGGCCTCGGCTTCCTGCTCCTCTGGCTGATCAACCGCCGGTTCCCCCTTCGGGTCGATCCCGAGGGCGAACGAATGGGCCTCAACGTAGCTGAGCACGGGGCCAGCACCGAGATCCTCGACCTGCTCAACGATATGGACAAGCAGCGAAAGACCGAGGACTATTC
>QIDW01000137.1 GCA_003230435.1 Acidimicrobiia bacterium
CGGCCATGTCGTTGCCGACTACCTGGGCCGCAACTTGCATCATCATCTCTGACATGACCGGGTTGACCTTCCCCGGCATGATTGAAGACCCTGGTTGGAGTGATGGGATCTTGAGCTCCGAGATCCCCGACGTCGGACCTGATCCGAGAAAGCGTATGTCATTGGCAATCTTGAACAGGGACACCGCCACGGTCCGCAGTGCGCCGGACGCACTGACTGTGGCGTCCTTGGCCCCTTGAGCCTCGAAATGATTGTCCGCCTCGCGGAACGGGTAACCGGTGCGCTCAGCCATGAGTGCGATCACCGAAGCTGCAAACCCGTCGGGAGCGTTGATCCCGGTGCCAACGGCGGTGCCGCCGAGCCAACGGCGGTGCCGCCGAGTGCGAGCTCCTCCAACTCGGGTAGGACCTTTTCGACACGCTCGGCGCCCTTGCGCACCTGAGCGCCATAACCGCCAAACTCCTGGCCAAGAGTCACCGGTGTTGCGTCCATGAGGTGGGTGCGACCCGATTTCACGATGTCGGCGAACTCGCCCGACTTGGCCTCGAGCGACGCGGCAAGACGGTCGAGAGCCGGAAGAAGGTCCTCTCTGAAAGCTGCGACAGCGGAGACGTGAATGGCCGTCGGAATCACATCGTTGGAGGACTGGCCGAAGTTGACGTCGTCGTTGGGATGGACCTTGGCGTTGCCGAGAATCTCGGTTGCCCTGACAGCGATTACCTCGTTGGCATTGGTGTTGGTTGATGTTCCGGAGCCAGTCTGGAAGACGTCGAGGACGAACTGATCGTCGAACGCACCATCCATCACCTGGTCAGCGGCCTTTCTGAGCGCTTCCGATATGGCCGGGCTCTTGAACTCCATTTCTCCGGCAACCGTGCCGGCGGAGCCCTTGATCAAACCCAATGCCCAAATGAAACGTCTCCCAAAACGATGATTGGAGATCGGGAAGTTGTCGACGGCTCGCTGGGTGGACGCCCCGTACATGGCGTCGGCCGGGACTTTGACCTCTCCCATCGAGTCCTTCTCGATGCGGTATTCCACTCTCGTTCCTCCTGAGACCTGGTTACACCCTGACGCTAGTGCCCGCCGGCGTAGATCTCGTTTTGTGAACGGTTTTGGGTCTATAAGCCCTAAATCGGTTCACAGAAAGGTACTCAGACGTCGAAAGGTGTCTCGGTGAAGAAGTCGGCCGGCTTGCGCATCGGGCCGTCCTCGAGGACCTTCTCGATGCCGAGCCGCTTGCGAAGGCCTTCGTACCCACCACTCTCGAGTTCTTCGGCGAGCTCGCTGCCACCGCTGTCGACGAGGCGGCCGTCGATCATCACATGGATACGGTCCACTGATAAGTAACGGAGGATCCGGCTGTAATGAGTGATCATCACCACCGCCAGGTCGGGTGACCTCATCGCCTCCACAGCTTCGGAGACTTGTTTGACGGCGTCGATGTCGAGCCCGGAATCGATCTCGTCGAGGAGAGCGACCTTGGGACGAAGAACGGCCATCTGGAAGATCTCCGACTTCTTCTTCTCACCACCGGAGAGATCAGCGTTGACGGACCGATCGAGGAAGGGCCCCATCCCGAACCTCTCGCTCTCGGTTTCGATCCGGGTCGCGGCCTCGGCTGTCCCCAACCCCATCTCCTCGGCGGCTTCCATCATGAACTCGCGAAGCTTGACTCCCGCCACCTGTGTCGGATACTGGAAACTCTGCAGCAACCCGAGCCGGGCGCGCTCATCGACATCAAGCGAGAAGAGGTCGTCGCCATTGAGTGACGCCGAGCCTTTCACCTGATACCCGGGCTTACCGGTCAGAACGTGACAAAGGGTCGACTTGCCTGACCCGTTGGGACCCATGATTGCGTGTACCTCGCCGAACGGGACCTCCAGTGAGAACCCATCGAGAATCTGTTTGTTGTCGACGGCGACCGACAGATCCGAGACCATCAAAGCGGTACTCATTGGTCCTCCAAAGAGAGATAGACGGTGCCGCCTTCCACCGAAACGTCATAGGTAGGGACAGGAGCCGTCGCCGGGAGGGACGAGGGGACACCCGTCTCGAGATCGAACTCAGATCCATGACGGGGACACTCCACGGACCCGTCGAAAACCTCGCCCTCGGCCAAAGACGCCTCGGCGTGGGAACAAACGTCGCCGATGGCGTAGACGTCTTCACCGATTCGGAACATGGCTATGCGGTGGTCCCCCACCTTGACACGGACGCCACGGTCCTGGGGCAGTTTGTCGAGGGGAGTGATCTCCACCTTCATACCACTCGCCCTTCCTTCTGAGCCTGGGCAAAACGCCGGAAGACCTCTTCGGAGACGGGCGCCTCCAGCCCCTCTATCGGGAGCCGGTCGATGACCTCCTGAAAGAAGCCCTTGATCAGAAGACGCTCGGCCCGCTCTTTCGAAAGGCCGCGGCTCTGGATGTAATAGAGGTGGTCCTCTTCGAGGGGCCCCACAGATGAGGCGTGACCGCAAATGACGTCGTCGCAGAGGATTTCGAGGTTGGGAACAGAATGCGCCTTCCCATTCTCCGACAGCACCAGGTTGCGATTGGTTTCGAACGTCGAGGTTCGACGAGCATCCTTCTCGATGCGAAGCAGACCTGTGAAGACACTCTGGGCGTCGTCCTCAACCGCGCCCTTGAGGAACACGTCGGACGAAGTGTTGCGACCGCTGTGGTTGATCAGCATGCGGTAGTCGAGAGTCTGTGCCCCCTCACCGAAGTAGAGGCCGACTATCTCAGATGAAGCGCCGTCACCCTCGAGACTCACACCGAGGTCGAGTCTGCCTAGCTTGGCTCCCAGTCCAACCTCACCGAGACGTCCTGTGGCATCACGTCCAAGAGTCATCCGCTGGTGGACAACGTTGGTAGCGGCGTGGTCGAGGCTCTGGACAGCCAAGAAACGCAGTCGGCCACCGTCGGCGACCTGGATATCGATCTCGGGAACCATCAGCAACTCGACTCCATCGGCGCTGCGGTAAACCACCAACACCTGCGCCTCCGAATTTTCGGCGACCGTTACCGAGATATGCGGGAAGGACGCTGCGTTTGGGGTGACGCCCTGAACCTCGATGACGAGGGGCGAGTCCATGAGTTGGTTCGCAGCGACGTCGACAAATACTGCATCGTTGGCAAATGCGCCATGCGCTGCCGCAAGCTTGTTGTGATCGACGGCGACCACCGAGAACTCGCGCTCGTGCGACTCGAGATCACGAAGGGTTGAAACTGACACACTCACCGAGCTCACATCGACTACCTGCCCGTCCACGATCAGGACACGGCCCGAATTATCGGCCAGCGAAGCGAGAAAGGGGCCGTCGGAAAGGGGCTCACCAGGGTCTTCTATCTGGGCGAGCCCGGCGAACGGCAGGTCATAGTCGACGTACCGCCAGTCTTCCTCAACACCGGTTGGCTCATCCAGGGCCTCGAAAACCGCGAGGGCAGAATCCATCTGCGCCGCCCGCCAGGACGGCACATTGGACTTCGAATTGGCATGGTCTGCGGCGTCAAACGCGGTCAAGAAGCACTCCGAATGGGACTGTAGGATCGTATTTCACCTATCGGGATAGTGCGAATTACTCGACAGGCCGCAGAGCGTCGGTGGTGACCTCCGACAACTCGTTCCAAAGCATCCAACCGAGCCCGAATCCTTCGGCGGACGCGATCTGAGCCCTCACCTCCGAGGGCTCGTAGCCAAAATCCTGGAGCCATGGGCGCACGACCACATTTCTGGGTAGCCGCTCCATGCCGTCCTCCAGAGCACGAAAAACGACTTGGCCCGGATAATCGTTTGGTACTTCATAACCAAACCACTCGGATTCATAGTGAGACGGGTAAACCATCGGTGACACCACGTCGACGATCTGCGCGATGTCCTCCCAACGCTGACCGATGTAGCCGTCTGACAGATCGGTGGTGAGGAAACCAAAGACATCGGCACCCACAGCGCAGCCCATCGGATGAAGGAGTGCGACGGCTTCCCGCAAGAAGGAGGGGATCGTCGACAAGCGAACCTGCTCTTCGAGCACAACATCGTATCGGGCGAACTCACTGATGGTGTCGGGGAACCTGACGTAGTCGAACTGGATTTCGTCCACACCCATCGAACAAGCTTCGGCGGCGAGATCAAGTCCGTATTGCCGAGCCTCAGGGTCGGTGGGGTCGAGAAAAAACTGGCCATTGAGGTCAAACGGGGCGTTGGCCGCGGAGTCCCACACCGCCATCGACGGTTTGGCCCACGCGGCCATCTCATCGCTGAAGACGACCAACCGCCCAATCAGGTAGAGGTCTTCGTCGCGAGCTGCCGTAGCGACTGCGTTGAGGTCGTACGAGTTCTGGCCTGCTCCCACCTCGAGAGCCGTTGGGTTCTTTGTGTTGTACCAGACCCTCCCACGGTCATCTTTGAGGTCGATCATCAGGGCATTGAGTTCGGTGTTCCTTGCCAGCGCTATGAACTCCTCCAAACGCTCCCCTACAGCCAGCCCGGATATGTGGACTGCCCGGACGGTGAATGGCGCCAACTCCACGAGAACCTCGCCCGGCCCGCCGTCCCAAGTGAATGTCGCCGACAACCATGCAGGCTTCTCGACCGCTATCTCACCAGGTTCGGCGCCGCGGATGTCGAAGCGGCCTTCACCATCGCTCGCCCCGGGAGCAGGGTTGGTCATGATGACGGCGTTGTCAACAGCCTGACCGTTGGAATCGATCACCCGGCCGCGGAGGACACGGGCCTTGAGCACGACATCAAGCACGCCCTCGGGAGGCTCTGCAACTGTGAGCATCCGGGCGATATGACCGGGCGCGCTCACTTCGATGACGACCGACGAGCGGTTCCACTCCATCTGGATCCGACCATCGGAGCCCGACGTTCCCACCTGGCTGCCTTCGATATCGGCTACCGCAGAGGCGACCGGAGCGCCGAGATCATCGAGCACTCGGAGCTCGTAGGGGGTGGCCCGCCCGAGCAGGGACCATCCGGTCCAAGCCGCCCAGACGATGGTGAGCGCCACCAGCAATCTGAACTGCGTTCGGCGCGACACGAAGCACAGAGGATACCGATGAGATCGCCCTACGCATGTTCCAGTTGCCAGATTCAGGGAGGAACGTTAGTTTTCCACAAGGGGCGTTTAGGAGGCCATTTTGGGGAAGGCCATTAGGGCCAAAGATGCAAGACCGGAAAGAGGCGCCAGCCCCGCGGACACGGTTGGCCTATACCTAGACGAAGTCTCAGGGCACGAACTCCTCACTGCTGAAGACGAAGTGCACCTCGCACGCGCCATGGAGCGCGGAAAGAAGGCCAAGGTCGTCCTCGAATCTGGCGATTTCTCTCCTTCCGACCGTCCCAAGCTGATGAGAGCCATCGCCGAGGGGGATGAAGCGAAGATGAGCTTCATACGGTCGAACCTTCGTCTGGTCATCTCAATTGCCAAGCGATACTCGGGCAGGGGATTGGACCTCCTCGATCTCATTCAGGAGGGCAATCTGGGACTCATCCGGGCAGTCGAGAAGTTCGACTGGCGCAAGGGGTTCAAGTTCTCCACATATGCGACTTGGTGGATCCGCCAGGCAATCACGAGGGGCCTCGGCAACAACGGACGGACGATCCGACTGCCGGTGCACATGGTCGACGTTGTGCGGACAGTCCAGGACACCAGGCAAAGCCTCCATGACCAGCTCCACCGCATGCCCACCCTCGAAGAGATATCCGAAGTCTCCGGTCTCGACACCGAGAGGGTGTTGGCCGCCATGGAGGCGCCGGCGGAAACCGTTTCTCTCGATCGCCCCGTGGGAGAAGATGGAGACGCATCACTCCAGGACTTCGTCGAAGACCACTCGGCTCTAAACCCCGAGGAGCGGGCAGCCACGGCTTGGCAGCGGGAACGCCTTGTCCAGGCTCTCAAGGACCTCGACTACGAAGAACAGCAGGTCTTGTGGTTGCGGTTCGGACTCGACGGGGATGAGCCGTGGACGCTCAGCGACGTTGGAAAGGTCATCAGCTCGACCCGCGAGCGTGTTCGCCAGATAGAGGCAAGAGGGCTGGCGAAACTACGCCATCCCTCCTGCGACATCGATCTACAAGGGCTCCTCTAACAAGTCCTGATTAGAAGTGCCTTAGGTGGCGTATCTCTTCCTGCCCATGGTGGCCGACCCGGCGTGCAGGGCGATGTCCATGAACAGTCCGATGATCAGACCCAGCCAACCCCAAGGAGCCGCCGCCTCACCAAGGACATAACCAACGGCGAAGAAGGCAGTCGTCCACGGCAGGAAGATGATTCCTAGAAGGGGAAGGATGAATCCACCATTGAACGCTCGGCCGATCCAGTCGGTGAATAGCCATAGGGCTAAAACTCCCAGCCGGGGGCTGACCCCGATCAAGATGAGAAACAAACAGCCCATTACCCTCCCTTTCGTTGCGTGGAAGCTACCAGACGACCAACGTCTGACGAGCGCTTTTGCACCAGACGCGCCCAGCACCGAGCGCAAGCTGCGGGCGGGATGCCCCCTCCCCGCCTTCGGCGGTGCTCCCCCCGCTGCGCTTCGCATGCAGGGGGAGAACGGAAATTTATCCCCCCTCTTGAGGGGGGACCGACGGTCCGCAGGACCGGCGAGGGGGGTTGTAATGGTCAGCCAAATCCACAAACCATCGACCATCCGAGACCCACGACTGATTACCTTCGCTAGAAGCAACCGCTCTCAGATGTCCGACGCCGAATGAAGACTGTGGGCCTATCTGCGAAGTCAACAGTTGGGGATTCGCTTTCACCGTCAGCATCCAATTGGTCCGTACATCGCCGATTTCGCATGTGTTTCACTTCGTCTTGTTGTGGAAGTTGATGGCTCGCAACATCGGGGATCGGGATACGACGTCGAACGCGACATTCGGATGAAGCTCAAGGGGTGGACCGTTGTGCGGGTGTGGGCCTGGGACGTCATCCGGGACATCGAGGGGACGGTTGGGACGATCATGGGCGTGATTGAGGAACTGACGGATTGATAATAATTACGTCTCTCGCCCCCGCTTCGCTGCAGGCGGGATGCCCCCCTCCCCGCCTTCGGCGGTACTCCCCCCGCTGCGCTTCGCTTGCAGGGGGAGAAACCCGCTCTGCAGGGGGCAACCGGGTTCTAGGCCTTCAAGTATCGAAT
>QIDW01000213.1 GCA_003230435.1 Acidimicrobiia bacterium
TCTTCATGATGGCGTCGAAGGCGTAGAAGCAGGTGTTGAGCTCCGCAACCAAGTCCTGCGGCGTCATGTCCGCGCTGACCGCGGTGAAGTTCTGAAAATCGCTGAACAAGATCGTCACCCGCTCGAACTCGCGGGCCTCAGCTCGTCCTGTCGCCTTCAGCTCCTCAGCCACCTCTTCAGGCAGGATGTTCAGAAGAAGATTCTGGGTCTTCTGCTGTTCTTCCTCGACCCGCTGCAATGCGCTTTCGGCTCGGCTGTCGAAGTCTCGAACGATGAAGAACACAATCACTACCAGGCCCAAGAACGCTGCAAGCTTGAAGGCAGCGTCGACGTCGGGGTTGAAGGTGATTGGGAAGTCGACGCCTGCGATCTGAGCGATTCCCAGGACGAGGGTCTCCGCGATCACCACGAAAAACCAGATGAATCCGGCCTTCTGGTTGATCAGCATTACCCCGAGCATCGGGACGATCGCTATGTAGGGGCTCGTGATGGACGTGCTCAACCCGCCACTGAAGGAGGTGATGAGGACCGTGTTCACGAAGATGATGCCTACGTAGATGTTGGCGACTACGACTCGATTGGCGTCCCGCTTCAGGGCAAAAGGAAGGCCCGGCATCACGACGCTGCTGAAGGCCATCGTGTAGATCCCCATACGGAACCCAATGACGACAGAGAAGGCGAGATAGCCAAATGCCAGAACGCTGGTCAGAAAGCAAACGAAGACCAGGATTCTGTACTTCTTCAACTCCTCGACCGAAAACTCTCTTCCGTCGGGAAGGAAGTAGTCGGTCCGCCGCTCAAACGGCGTTCGCATGGGAGGGTCTCAGCCCTGGGCTCACTCGGTAGAGGAGGTATAGGTAGAAAACGTCGACAAGGGCGACCGCGACGTACAAGCTCGTCAGGGCATTGTTGTCGGGGTATTTGGTGAAGAACATCACGCCGATGATCCCCGTGCCAAGGAACTTGCACCACCCAATCAGCTTCGAATCACCCGCCTCGCTAGGGACAAAGTAGAGGTATATGAAGGCGGCGCTCATCACCAGGTTGATCATGAACGAAGTGAGGGGTGCCATGGGGAGGTCGTAGGTGAGGATGAAGTTGTACTGCACCACGAAGAGAAGAGGTATCCAGACAGCCATCAACAGCCCAAACTTCTCCTTGAAGTACGGGGTGCGAACCTGTTTGTTCCCGTGCCGGAACAGGCCGACGACGATGAAGACGTCAAGTAGGAGCCAGGCCCAATACGCGATCACAAGTGCGGAGCCCATGTCGGGCACGAAGAAGACAGCGGTGGTGATCTCAGTCCCGAAGTTGAGCGTGACGGCGAAAAATGGGATGGCCAGCTCTTTGTAAGACATCAGTCGTCGAATCGTCACCACATAGACGACGATCCACAGCACCGCCCCGAACGTGAACATGGCTATTTGCAGAGGTGTGTAGTTGACAGTGTTGAACCACGGGCCCGGGTCTTGCAGGTATTCCCATATCGTCAATGCGCGCTCACTTCTCGGGGATGATGAGGCTGATCACAGAACGGGTGAAGAAGAGCGCAGCGAAACCGAGACTCCACGGAATCAGTGCCAGTTCCATGGCTCGAGGCATTCGCCCGCTCCACGACTGACCCGCGTCGAAGCGGCGCTTGTCCATCCACTTGAACGGAGCGAAGAAGAGCGGCTCGCTCAGCGGCCAGACCTTGCACAATGGCTGGTCCGACTCGTCGGCCGCCAGGATCCCATTCACTGCCCGACGCGCAGCCTCGTTGGCTCCCTCCATCGTCGCAAGGTCGGTATTGGTGCGTACGTAGTCGCTGGCCAGGAAGAGGTTGGGGATCCGAGTTACGGCTTCGGGTCGCAGCACCCAACTGTTGACTGTGTTCACCAGCAGGGGCTCGATGTCTTCGTCTCGGCTCTCCAGCGGATTCCATCGAATGTCGCGATCGAGATACCAGTGCTCGAGCATTTCGTCTGAGAGCACGGTCTTCCCTCCGACGTTGAGGCTTCGTTTGATTTGGTCCCAGACCAGGTCTTTGACCTCAGCAGGCTCGGCGTTCTCAGCCAGCGTTCCTTTGTACTTGGTGTGCAGCCAGTCGCTTATGTCGACGCTGAGGATCCCCTTCACCTTGCCGTTGAACCGATCACCCAACTCGTAGCCTTCCCAGAACTGGATCTGTGAGATAGCTGTCAGAGCCCACTGGCTGTCGCTGAAGATGATGTGACCCTCGGTGATCTTCACGTTTTCATTCAGATAGAACTGGATTCCATTCATCCAGCTCACACTCCCGGCGAGTGTCTTGATGTCAGCAAGTGTTGGGTCGGCACTGATCATGTCGTTTGTTATGAGTGGTGTAGCCCTCTCCACCGGGGTGGCGAGAACGAAGTGCTCGGCTGTCACCTCACGACTGTCTCCGTCCTCGTCAACGACCTCGATGCTCGAGATTCGGCCGTCGTCCATAGCGATCCCGGTGACGCGGTGCCCCAGGTGATAATCCACTCCAAGGTCCTCGAGGTAGTGGAGCCACGGGTCCAGCCATGCGTCGTTGGTGGGGCCGTTGAGCACCCTGTCGTTGGCTTTGCCGGGGGTCATCATGGTGTACAGAAGTTGGAGCAGGATGTCGCCCCCGGTCTTGGTGCTGGCCGAGCTGGCCCGTGCCGCGACGAGAGTGCGGGTTAGGCCGGCAACGAGGAGAGTCTGATAGGCCTTGCTGAAACGGTCAGCCTCCATGTAATCCCACCAGCTGAGGCGCTCGTAGTCGCCGTCCCTTCTCGCCCGGCAACTCGTCATCAGCTGCCAGATTCGCTCAGCGAAGAACTCCTCCTCGTCGGTAGTGAGCCCCGTGTCGAGTGGGCCATGAAGATCACGCACGATCACCTCGAGGTCGGAGAGTGAGCGTGGGAAGTTGGCGTCGGCGACGATGGGTGGTTTGTCGTAGCGAGCCACCACGACTCGCTTGGTGCTCACGAGATTGTCGAGGCAACCATTTGGGTTCACGGTTCCATCGTTCCGACGGAACGGGATCCGCTTCATCGTGTCGGTGACGTGTTTGTAGAAACCTGGGAAGAATCGAAATCCGTGCTCGCCGGGGAGATACTTGTCAGGCAATTGCGTGTTGGTATCGGGCACGTTCACAGAACGCGCCTTGCCTCCGACGTATTGGGTGTTGCGCTCGAAGACCTCGACCGAATAGCCGCGCTCGGCAAGCTCCTGCGCCGCACTCATCCCTCCCACTCCGCCGCCAATGATGACGACCCGATTTCGCTTCAACATGCGCCTGTGAAGCTAATCAGGCAGAGGTGTCCCTGTCGGTCAGAATCGTTGTCCAACGCGGAAAGGCGCGCAGGCGTGTAGCTCTGCGAGCCGGACGGCATCAATCCGGTGACGTTTCAGACGGAGTTTCCCATAAGAAGCGTCTCAACGAGTTCTCAATGAGCACCACAGCACCTATGGGTGGGGATCCCGTTTCTCGGGTGGGCAGGTCGGTCTGGGCTAGCGTGGCCAAGCCGCTCGAAAAGGGTTTGTAGATAGCGGTGAGTTGATTGGAGAAGAAATGAGCGTTTCGGTCGATCCTGATGGCGCTGAGATCAGCGCCATCCACGAGCTTGTTGATTTTCGGGGCGTGAGAGTGCTTGAGGTGGGCTGCGGAGATGGCCGTGTGACATGGCGGTACGCGGAGACGGCGGTTTCGGTTCTGGCGCTTGATGTCAACGAGCAAAAGATCTTCCAGGCTGTCGAACAAACTCCGGAAGGGCTCCGTTCCAAGGTCACCTTCATCGTGGCAGATGTCAACCATGTCGATATTCCGCAAGATTTCTTTGATGTGGCGGTCCTCTCGCACTCTTTGTGATGTCTGCCTCCAGAGGGTGTCGTGGACGCCCTGAGTCGGATTCATTCTTCGCTTCGGGCCAGCGGAGTTCTGCTCGATCTTCACCCGCAGCCAGAGAACAGCCGTCTTGAAATCTGGCAGGGGAACCGGATCAGCCCCCTGGGTGAGATCGACCAGCAGCAAGAGATTCAAGAAATCGAATACGCAGAATCCCGTCTCGCCGAACTCGAGGAGCGCGGTCTGTATGCGACTGACAGTCAAAGGTTCTTCGATCTACTCGAACACCACCCAAGTGTCGAGAGTTGGTTACAAAGATGGGCCGAGGAAGGCTGGCAGTTCGCCGTCGATGACGAAGTCTTGAAATCGGCCCGTGAACTTCTTCAAGCTGGCGGCGGGGATCTGGTCATTCGAGAACCGATACGTGCCACGCGCCTGAATCGCCGTCGAGAGACCGCACCTGACAACTGGTCGCCCAATTGAGTCGCACATAGCGGCTATGAGTGCAGGTGATCGTTGCATCACTTTCGACGTGAGTTGTCTCGATGGAGGCGCACGATGGAACGATTGTCGGTTGTAGGCGGTTTTTCACCGTTCACCTACGGTGTGCTGTCTGGAAGCGAAACCGAAAAGGAGTTAGGGATATGACCCAGTATTGGCATGGCAGTTCGGATGGCGTGGTGTGGCATCCGAATGGGTCGAACCTCACTTTTTCGGAACCGGACGCTCGGATTCGTCCAGAACTCACCGAACACTCCGAGAAGATGAATCAGGGAGTGTTCGAGGTCGGCGGGGACGCGTTCATGGCTTACGGCTTTGGCTTGACCAGCCCGGCGATGATCGTGGGACCGGATGGTGTGATCATTATTGATCCGCCTGAGGACGTGGCGAAGGGTCGCCGGGCATGGGAGGCGCTACGCGAATACTCGGATAAGCCGATCAGGGCGGTCATGTACAGCCACTGGCATCTTGATCATTACGGCGGAGTGAGAGGGTTTGTTGACGAGGAGGCGGTCCGTTCGGGCCAGGTTCAGATCATTGCTCACAAGACGTTTCTCGACAACGTGATCGCTAGCTCGTCGGGTGGTGACGGTCCGATCGTCGCGGCTCGGGTCGGGTACTCGCTGGGAACGCTGCTCGACATCGGGCCGGAAGGGCGGATCAATGGTGGCCTCGGTCCAGATTTCGAAGCGCAAAACATCAGTCTGATCCCTCCAACGGTCCTTGTAGATGACGAACTCGACATGGAGATCGCGGGTATCCGTGTCCATTTCGAATGGCTGCCAAGCGAGGCACCGGATGAGATCATCGCCTGGTTCCCAGACCTGGAAGTGCTCCACACGGCGGAGACTCTTCAAGGTGAATCGTTCCCGAACCTGCACACCATCAGAGGTTCCAAGTATCGGGACCCGGAGCTTTGGTTCAAGAGCCTGGACAGGATGCGACGCTTCCCGGCGAAGTTCATGGTTCCTTCCCATGGTCGTCCGGTGTCAGGCTCCGAAGAGGTTGCTGACGTGATCAGGTCTTACCGAGACGCGATCCAGTTCGTTTTCGATCAGACGATTCGCTACATGAACAAGGGCTACCTGCCTCATGAACTCGTTCAGGCGGTGAAGCTACCGGATCATCTGGCTAACCACCCTTGGCTTGGGGACTTCTACGGAGGTGTGAAACATTCGGTTCGACAGATATATGTTGGCCAACTGGGATGGTTCGAAGGCGACCCGACGTTTCTGGACCCGATAGGCCGTGTCGAGTCGTCGAGGCGGATGATCGACCTCATGGGTGGTGAAGACAAGGTCGTCGAAGCGGCGCAAACGGCCTCAGCGAGTGGTGATCACCAGTGGTCGGCTGAGCTGTTGACTCACATCATCCGAGTTGACGCCGACAACCAAAACGCCCGCCGATTAAAAGCGGAGGACCTTCGCCAGATCGGCTTCAACGTTACGAACACCAATTGGCGTAGCTGGTACATGACCTCAGCTCAAGAACTTGACGGCACCCTCGACCATTCCAAGGCCCTCGACATCGCGGCCCCCGACCTCGTCCGCGTCTTTCCAGTGGCACGCATCATCGAAGGTCTCCGCTTCAGACTCGACGCTTCCAAAGCGATCAGCGTAGAAATCACCATGGGAATCAGGATCACCGGAGAAGCGGGAGGCGACTTCTCGTTGACCATCAGACGTGGGGTCCTTGAATACTCCGAACGGCTACCCGACAAGCCGCACATTTCAATCGAGCTAAGCCACACAGCTCTTCTCGGTCTGCTCGCTCCCCCCTCGGGTGCAGGCGAGGAGACACCAAATCTCGTCACACCCCTCGAACGTCTACTGAAAAGTGTGGAGGACGGAACAGTGACAATGCCGGTCGGAACGGAAGCCGACATTGAGAACTTCTTCTCATACTTCGACCCACCCGCCGTCGAGCCGCTCACAATCACACTCAAATAGCTGTCATACGTTGCCGCACACAACGCCACCTACGTGCCGCGCCACAGGGTGAGCTAGTCGCCTGTGAGTTGACGGCGCAGGTCGCTCCGGTCCAACAACTCCCAGACTCCGATGATCTGGTCCTTTTTGGACCTGAAGAAGAACATGTGCTGGATGCTGATCGCCCAACCTGTTGATTCGAGGCTACCCCAAGGACCGCCATGGGTTCCAATCAGCGTCGTATGAACGGCGGCCTGGTAGTTCCTGCACCGGCCATCCCACTTGCAGAGCGGGCTACTCCCCGGCCTGGAGACTCCACAGGTAATTGAACGAGAAGATCCCTGTTCGGTGTCCGTCGGGCCGGAACGTCAAGTTGATCCCGTAACTGCCGACCAGCTTCGCGTCGCCAATCTCCACTTCGATCGGTCCGCTGAGAAAGACGGCGACACGTTGCGCACCTTCCGGTTCGCGACACGTTGCGCATGGGCACGCTGCTCGCAGTTCTCGGGCGCTGAATCGTTGAAGCATCTGAGTCCCGCCCTCTATCTCGATGCGCGTTGGCGGGTCCACGGTGCCGGACGGTAACCGCTCGACGAGAAGGGAGTCGCTCCGGTAACCATTTGGGACTCGTCGAAGAAGGTCGCCCGTGCTGCGGGCATCGAAACGTTCACCACCCACCAATTGCGTCACACGTCGCTGACAACTGCGAACGACAACACTGAACGCGGGACGGTTCATATGGGGGGCCAGGGTCTGGAGTTTGCAGGTGGTTTGAAGGAGTAGGGTCCCGATCTCTCTACAGGAGATCAGATCGTGGCAGACATGGAGTTCCCGGCTTCGGAGGGGATCGTTCTCACTCATCTTGTTGTTTCGGCTGATGTTGCTGCTTCTCAGCAGTTTTATGCAGGTGTTCTTGGGGGTGTGACGGTGATGGAAGGTGGGCCGACGATTGTCAAACTGGCCAACAGTTGGATCATCATCAATGAAGGAGGCGGACCCACCGAGGACAAACCTGAGGTGATCCTCGATGTGCCTGCTGATCCCAATCAGGTGAGTGCTTTCCTGAACATCCGTGTTGCTGATATTCAGAAGGTGTACGACGAATGGTCGGCTAAAGGTGCCACGTTCCTGACGCCTCCCATCGACCGGGGGCCTGAAATCCGCTGTTACATGCGTGATCCCGATGGGCATCTCATCGAAGTAGGCCAATCCACACGCGTCCTCGATTCAGGCTAAGCAGCCGGCAACATCGAATCTCGTATGTCAACGTGCCGGTGGGTCGGGTGGACAGGACTGGGATGGGCCACACCTGAGAGGTGGGCAAGCTCGTATCAGTCACACCGCTCGTGGAAGAGGTGGTGGGTGCGGTCGGCAGGTCATTATGAGCACAGCGGAGGGTGGTGCGTCGCCCGGTTTATTGGGTCAGACCCCACCCAAGTCTCAAGCTGTTTTGAGGGGATGTTTGAAGATTTAGCGGGCCACATATCGTTTGAGACAGCGCATGATCTCTGCGGTGTTGAGTCCTTCGGCTCGACATCGGGCTACATAGCGACGGGTATCAGCCAAATTGTTGATTGGGTGCATCTTCTTGGATCAAGGTTGCTACAGATGAGTGTTCGTGGAGATTGGATGCGTGGCTTTAAGAGAGGCTTATGGTGGTTGCTGAATGAACGCGAGGTAGTCAAGTGGCCGACGCAACAAAGCTGATGGTTTGGATAGATCAGGATCTCTGCACCGGTGACGGGATCTGCGAGGAGATCTCACCGGACGTTTTTGTCGGTCGGGACGATGGTCTTTGGGTCGTCAAGGAAGAGGCAAAGCACTTCGACTCCACCGTGGTGTTCGACGGCGGGCAGGCGCCGGACGGGGCGCGAGGCCTCGCCCGAGTCCCCGATGCTCTCATCGAAGACGTGATCGAGTCGGCTGAGGAGTGCCCTGGTGAGTGCATCATGATCGAGCCTTACAGCCAGGATGCGGTTCATGCATGAAGTTCGACTGCGTCCGATGGAGAGAACCATTCTTCGGCTCCATAGGGAGGGAATGTCGGCATCGGAGATCGGACGGCGTATCGGAAAGCGCCCTGGCACCGTCCACCGAATCATCATCATGATCGATTACAAGAAAGACCTCGAAGAAGTACCGAAATCCACTCGAAGCCGTATGACTCCTTTGGAAACGGTCGTCCTGAGACTCAGAGCGGGTGGTGAGAACTATGGCGCAATCGGCGTCCGGCTCGGTCGTAGCGGCGCTCATATCCGTAGGATCGAGTCATACGCCTTGCTCAAATCCTCATAGTTCTGGGATGCGATCCGAACCGCTTCTAGTGGTGTGTCGCTCAATTGATGCCGCGGTGTCACCGAGTCATCGGCGTCATCTGGCCAGGACGCACAACGAAGGCGCATCGGCGAGATGCGTCGAGGCGGAGGACGCCGCCAGGGGCGTCGAGGTAGTACATACAGTCGACTAACGGCGGTGACAAGCGTCCGCCTAGACGCCACACATAGAGGCACTTATGCCTGACCATCTGAGGTCTCTGGGAACTTGTCGTAGCGGTTCCCGTGTCCTAAGGAAACACCGGGACGGTATCGGCTGAGTCTTGGGAAACGTCGTACCGCACTGATAGGCCGACTGCGTATTCCGACACAAGGGAACGCGAGCCATTGTTGTTGCCAGAACTCAGTTTGCCATCGCCAGGACCGTCAGCGTCGTCAGTTTGAGAGCATGGAGTTCGAGGCCAGATTGAATCCGGAGGGCCCTGACTCACCTTTGAAGTCTGGGAGCCAGAGCTCGGTATGTGCCCCGGAAGTGGACGAGGGGATCTTCGATGTCCGACAGTTCAACGTCGTCGGTGACACCGACGAACACACCGGTGTTTCCACTTTCGACGCGGGATTCCAGGGAGCAGAACATGCGGTCCGGCAGTTCGTCGATTAGCGGACCCCATTTCGATTGTGTGGTGCCCGTGGTGGCGAATAGCCCGCCGGGGCTGGGACGAAACCCAGCAAAGACCTCTGCCAAACCGGTGTCCTCGACGCGACAGACGTGGACGACGAATCGTCCCGTCTCGGCTGCGACGTCCCAGAGGTCGGAGTTCGGTCCGACAACTGCGTGCAACCGACCCAGTTCACCCCCAGCCACGAACAACGACGAAACGGTAAGCCCGGTCCGCCGAGCTCTGTCGCCCGACGTGATGATCGTCACCGGGTTGGCCAGACGCCCCCGGAAACGCCGGACCGGGTCACGATCTTCGGGAAGGTCGGCGAACGGGTGTTCAGCGTGGATCATGGATCTCGGAGACGGTCGGCTGTTCTAAAGGGTTTCGGCTCCCTGAATCTGGTCGAGGCTGTACGACTTCAACGCTCTCGGTTCGCCCGAGGTGTCCAACACGAGTAGCGACACTTCGAGAACGCTCTCCGGGCTTTGGAACCATGCCGATGAGTAGCCGACCACGCTGCCGGTAACCGTCTCCTCATCTTCGCCCCGTATTCGAACCGTGAGCCGGTACTCCCTACCGACGGTGAAGTCTTCAATATTCATTAGCTCAGCATACGGGCGTCAACGATGGCGCACCCGAACCTCTTGGAACTCGGCGGCGGGGCCAACCTCATGGAAGCTTCCTTGCAGAACATATCTGGAAAATGACCATTGAGCTTGTTGTCATCCCTCATAGCCGGTTTGGAAAACTTGACAAAAACCCTCGTGTTTTCTTGGACCACCGGTTCACCGAGAGCGAACCACCTTCTGAGACGAGGCGATGATTCACCGCTTTGTTGTCGATACCAACCCCGACCAGAACCGGTTCCATGCTGAGTTGAACGATCCAACTAGCGGTCATCGCGTTCCACTGCTCACAAGAGCCGAGGCAGGAATGTGGCTTCGCGACCGAGTCCGTTTAGCCGTCACTCATTCGGTCATCCTTCGGGCGAAGCTCAGCTCGTGACCATCAGGATCGGACACATGGAAATATCTCTCACCCCAGTCAGCATCATGGGGAGGGGCCTCCGGCAACCATCCCGCATCGAGTGCCCGACTGTACGTTTGGTCGACGTCCGCGACCCAGAAAATGATCCGCCCCCACCAACACGGTTCCTCCGGGGTCGCGATGATATTTAGGTGCTGGTCACCAACTCGGAACGTTGTGAACTCGGCCTGGGGGCCTCCTGACTCCAGTTCGAAGCCAAGTGACCTATAGAACTCTACGGAATTTGCCATAGACTGCGTGGTCAAAGTCACTGCGTTGATCGACTCGATGCCACCGTCGGTGTCCTCGGTTGTCATGACCTCATGTCAGCTTCTGCTCCACGCGGGTGTGAAATATCGCAGTTTGTGTCTGAGGCCAGACTATGCGAACAAAGGCAGCAGCGACTATCAGTCTGAGTGGTCCGTTGGCGTTGCAGGGGCGTCAGGCAGCCCGCGGCCTCGAGCTATGGGCTTCGGCTGATCAGATCGATTTGGAGATCGTGGACGACGCTGGCGACCCGGCGACTGTTTCCGATGTTTATCAGGGTTGGCTCGGTGCCGGGACCGATCTACTGCTCGGTCCGTACGGGAGCAACCTTGTGCGCCGTGTGGGGCCGATCACATCGAGCGAAGGAGTATTGCTCTGGAATCACGGTGGTTCCGCCGACGACCTGACACACCCTCTCGTGGTCCAAGTCCCGGCTCCAGCTTCGAGCTACTTCTCAGAAGCCGTGGAGCTCGCCCAGCGGCTGGGTTTGGGACGAGTAGTCCTCGCCAGAAGCACAGGTCGGTTTGCGGCAGCAGTGGTAGCCGGAGCTCGAGAACGGTCAGCCGAGCTGGGTTTGACCTTCCGGACCATGGATCTTTCTGATTGGTCCGTCGAAGGATCAGTGGAGGACGACGCTCTTCTGATTGTGGGAACATTCACGGAGGACGTGGCTCTGGTAAGAAAGGTGCTTGCTGGCACCCGTCCCGGTCTGCTCGGTTGTGTGGCTGCCGGCCTACTCGACTTCGGAAAAGAGCTGGGACCGGCATCCGAAGGGATTGTGGGTCCCACACAGTGGGTCTCCTCGCGAACCATTCCTGAGGTCGGTCCGGCTGCATCCGATTTCACGCTTCGCTACCAGCGAACGTACGGGGAATCACCCGGGTATCCAGCGGTTCAGGCGGCCGCGGCCGGGTTTCTCTCCGCCGAGGCGCACCGACGAGGCTACGACCACGATCGAGTGAGAGATTGGCGAACCACGACACTGCTCGGTACCTTCGCCGTCGACGAGTCTTGGCGGCAAGTCGGACACACGCCCATCACCATCGAATGGCGAAACGGACGGCAGGTGCGGGCCAGACGACGCCATTGGAAGAATCTGTAGGCTTGTCCAGCGTGCTGTCGAGGCCTCTCTCAAGGCGCCCGTTTTCGCCAACTTTCCAGATCTGAAGAAGGCCCAGCGGCTCATTTCACGTCGAGCCGAGCTTCTCGTGGCCCGATCAAACTCG
>QIDW01000303.1 GCA_003230435.1 Acidimicrobiia bacterium
CGCTCCGGAGCGGAGGCGACGGAGATCCCGCCCGGCATGTGCATGCCGACGTCCTGGCCAGATTCTTGCTCGATCTCTGTTAGCAAGTCGATGGTGTAGGCCTGGAGGGCTGCAATATTCGGATCGGCGTTGAGAGCGTGGAAACCACCGGCAGCGTGCCAGCTAGAACCTGCGGTCAAAATCTCCCGCTCGACGATGGCGACATCCGACCAGCCCAGCTTGGTGAGATGGTAGAGAATACTGGCGCCGACGACACCGCCACCGATCACCACTACCCGATACTGCGACTGCATATCCCTCCTCTATGGGCTTAGTGCCCCCCAACGTAAATACGCTGAGGGTCCACTACCTAATTCGCAACGTCTCCAGATTGGTGAGGTCGGGCTCGACGCCAAGGCCGTAGCCCTTCGGTGGCGAGATCGTTCCGTCTCCCCCGATCTCCACGGGGTCAGGCAACATGAAGTCGCGTCGCCCGGATGACCAAGCCGGTGGATCGTATGGGACCTCGATGAACTCAGCGGTGGACAGCGCCATTGCGACATGCAGGTTCGCCAGCAGGCCGAGACCGGTGGTCCAGGTGTGGGGCGACCAGTCGATCTGGGCTGTGTCCGCCCACCCGACGACCTGTCTGGCGCCGCTGATGCCTCCAGCTAGGACAACGTCATTCTGGACGACGTCGAACGCCCCTGATGCGATGAGGTTGCGTGATTCGGCGAGGCTGCGGACCATTTCGCCGCCGGCGATTCGAACGTCGGACTGCTTGCGCAGCTTCGCGTAATCATCGACATCGTCGGTGTGGAGGGGCTCCTCGAGCCAGTAGACCTTCATATCGGCGAGTGCCCTGGCGCAGTCGAGGGCGGTCGCCAGGTCCCAGGCTCGCCTGTGATCGCCCGGCATCCGCCACCCGTGGTTGGCATCAACCATGATCTCCATCGAATCTCCGACGGCATCCCGAACGGCCGCAACCACTCCAATGTCGTCCTTCCAATCCGCACGGTTGAATCGCAGCTTGATGGCGCGGATGCCCCGTTCCCTCCATTGCAGAGTGCGCTCGACGCGAGCGGAGACGTCGAGCCGCTCACCGGTCGAGGCATAGGCGGGAAAGGAAAGGCGATTCCCCCCCAGCAGCTCCCAGAGCGGTTTCTCGCTGGCGCGGGCGAGGGCGTCGAAGACCGCTACCTCAACCGTCCAGTTGCGCCCACCGTGGAAGTCGACGGTCTGCAGTGTTCGCAGAATCCGGGTGGTGTCATCGAGGTCTGTGCCGACGAGCAGTGGCTCGAGTAATTCGAGGTCCGGAACCGATGCTCCACCGGCGTAACCACGAATCCCGGAGTCTGTCTCCACGATGACGATGGTCTCCTCGAAACGATCCCTCGGCCGTGGGTCCCATGCCGCGTTGAAAGCGGGGTCCAGCGGCAATGAGTAACCGCGTGTTTCGATATGGGTGATTTTCACACTCGGGTTGCCTGAAGTCTGCCGAGCTCGGCAACCGGGATGTGGCACCGGATGGAGTAGCCGGCCTCGGTTTCTACCAGGTCCGGCTCGATGGTTTCGCAGATCTCCCCGATCTTGCGTGGACAACGTGTTTGGAACATGCAGCCTGGTGGCGGTTCTGAGGCGGAGGGGATCTCTCCCTCGAGCCGGATCCGGGCGCCCTCTTGGAGATCCGGAGCTGCAGACAGCAAAGCCTCGGTGTAGGGGTGGTGCGGCCCGCCGAAGACCCTCTTGGCGGGCCCGACCTCCATGAGTCTTCCCAGATACATGACTGCGACCCGGTCCGCTAGGTAGCGCACGACGTTCAGATCGTGGGAGATGAAAAGGTAGGCGACGTTCTCTTCTGCCTGGAGCTCCGCCAGCAGGTTGATGATCGCCGCCTGGACCGAGACGTCCAGGGCGGAGGTTGGCTCATCGCACACGACCAGCGCAGGTGACCCTGCGAAGGCGCGGGCTATGGCCACCCGTTGCTTGAGACCGCCGGATAGATGCCGCGGTTTGGCGTTGTAGTACTCCATACCCATTCGTACCTCGGCCAGAAGGTCCCTGGTGCGTTCATCAGAGGGTTTTCTGCCGACGCCGCGGAGCAGTCGCACCGCACGGCCGATTATGCGGCGCACGCTGTGACGCCGGTTCAACGCGCTATCCGGATTCTGAAACACCATCTGGACGGCACCAACGTCCTCCTGGCCCCGGTCCCGCACTTCGGCCGCCAGCTCCTCACCACTCAGGGTGATCACCGAGCCCTCATCGGGGGCGTCAATCCCGAGCAGCACCTTGGCCAAAGTGGTCTTGCCGGATCCCGACTCACCGACCAGCGCCACCGTCTCGCCGACGTGGATAGTGAGGTCGATGCCATTCAACGCGTACACGGGGTGCCCGTCCTGGATGAACGTCTTCGAAACGTTGCTGATCTCCACCAGTGGTTCTGTCTCGGTCTGGCGCACGGGCGGCTCGGCAGCCACTGCCCTCGGGAGGTCAGGAGCGCGATCCGGGAAATGGCATCGACTGAAGCGGTTGCCGGTCAGCGGCTTCAGGTCGGGTTCGACATCGCGGCAGATGTCCTCGGCGATGGCGCACCTGTCGGCGTAGACACACCCCTTGATGTCGGCGCCAAGCGGTGGAAGGAAGCCGGGGATCGTGTCGAGGGTGGCTTCGTCGCGACCGATCTCGCTCGACGGCAAGGACCGCAACAGCCCTACCGTGTATGGATGGCGAGGGTCGGTGAAGACGGCCTCCGCCGCCCCTTCGGCCATGAGGCGCCCCGCATATAACACGCCAACCCGATCACACATTCTGCGGATCACGGCAAGGCTATGGCTGATGTACAACACCGATGTACCGATGTCATCGCGGAGATTCGACACCAGGTCGAGGACTTCGGCCTCGACCGTCGCGTCCAGCCCCGTCGTCGGCTCGTCGAGGACCAGGAGAGTGGGCTCGGAGGCAATCGCCATCGCGATGACGACCCGCTGCAACATGCCGCCGGACAACTGATGCGGGTAGCGGCCCACAACACGAGCCGGGTCGGCTATTTGGACCTTGGCAAGGATGTCGATGACGCGTTGGGAGCGCTCATCTTTGGGAACGCCCATCAACTCGAAGACGTCGGCCACCTGGGCCCCGATCCTGATCGACGGGTTGAGGGCAGTCGAAGGATTCTGATACACCATGGAGATCTGATTCACCCGGACGTCACGCAACTCGTTGGGGCTCAGATCAACCAGGTCTCTACCTGCCAGGCGAATCGATCCCGAGCTAACGCGTCCGTTGCGAGGGAGATAATGCATGATGGCCATGGCCACCGTTGTTTTTCCACACCCGGACTCACCCACGAGACCGAACGTCTCCTGCCGGTCGATGGTGAAGCTGACGTCGCGAATCGCCGTCTTCCACTCGGTGCCGATCTTGTAGTCGATCCCAAGGTTCTCGACCTCGAGAATCGGCTTGGGGGCGGCTTCGCTCACAAACAACTCAGTTCTCGAACGCCTGGGCAATGCCGTCGGCCACCAAGTTGATCCCCACCACAAGCGAGGCGATGGCCAGCGCGGGGAAAAGAACCGGCCACCAAATGTTGCCGGTTAGGTACTGGTAGTGCTGGGAGATTGCCAGCCCCCAATCAGGGATCGAAGGCTCCAGCCCGAAGCCGAGGAACGACAGCGCCAGCACAGTGAAGATCGCGTATCCGAGCCTCACAGTGAATTCGACGATGATGACGTTGGTGACGTTGGGAAAGATCTCGACGAAGAGGATGTAGAACGAGCTCTCCTTGAGGAGTTGAGCCGCAGTCACGTAGTCGAGCTGACGTTCCGCCAGGACAGCCGCCCGCACTGTCTTGGCGATCAAAGGCGTGAACACCAGACCGATCACCAGGATGACTCCAAACGTATTCGGACCGAGAGCAGCAAGTGCCAGCATGGCGGTGATGACCAGCGGGATCGAGAGAAATGCGTCGAGGATGCGACCGATGATGTCGTCGACGAGGCCCCCGTAATAACCGACGACGAGTCCCAGCGCGGTGCCGAGGATCGTCCCAATAACAGTGGCGGCCAGTGACACGGTCAGGACCTGTCGAGCTCCGACAATGACACGGGATAACACGTCGCGGCCGAGCTCGTCGGTCCCGAACCAATTGGCTGCCGACGGTGGCTGGAGACGATTCAAGACGTCCTGGGGGGTCCCCAAGGGATCGTACGGTGTGAGGAGGTCGCCGAAGATTGCGGACAACACCCATACCAGCGTGATGGCCGCCCCCACCCAGAAAGTCGGTGATCGGCGAATGACGTGCCACCGCTGAACGCGCGACGTCGTAGGCACCGTCACGACTTGGCTCCGACCCGGATACGCGGGTTGAGCCAGGAGTAGGCGAGGTCGGCAAGAAGCATCGAGACCTGAAAGGCGACCCCGATCACCAGCACCCCGCCCGCCAGCAGAGGAAAGTCCTTCTTCTGCGAAGCGTCGAAGATGAGCCGGCCAATACCCTGATAGGAGAACAGAACCTCCACCACCACCAAACCCCCTATCAGATAGCCGACCTGGGACGCGATAACGGCGATGGTCGGCAACAGCGCGTTGCGCAACACGTCACGCCGGATCACGCGCCCCCGAGGCAGACCCTTGAGAATCGCCGTCCTTGTGTAGTCGGCATCGATGGCTTCGATAACACCGGCCCGTGTGATCCTGGCGATGTAACCGAACAAAACCAGCACCAGGGGTATGGCGGGGAGGATCAGGGAATGGACTTGGGTGAGAAAGCCTGCACCCTCAGGGGGCGTGGCCGTACTGGGGAACCAGTCGAGGATGATGGCGAAGACGATGATCAGCACGATCCCCGACACGAACTCGGGAATGACTGTCGCAGAAAGACCGCCAACTGTGATGATCCGGTCGGTGAGCTTTCCGCGGCGCAACGCCGCCACCACTCCCCCGGCCAGGGCCAGCGGAACCACGATCACAAACGCCACCGTGGCCAGCTTGGCCGAGTTGACGAGCGCACGTCCCAGAAGCTCGGTGACCGGCCGGGAGAACGTGATCGACTGGCCGAGGTCTCCCTGGAGGGCGCTACCGACCCAATCGACGTACTGCACCACAAGGGGACGATCCGTTCCCAAACGTGCGTTGAGCGCTTCCACTGCTTCCGCCGTGGCGAAAGGGCCTAGGACCCGACGGGCCACATCCCCGGGCAGAAGCTGGGTCCCGATGAAAACCAGCATGCTCAAGAGCAGCAGGGTTATCAGGGCGAGGCCGATGCGACGAAGGACGTACCTGGACATCACAGACCTATCCAGCGAACTCCCCCGAAAAAGGGGAGTTCGCCACGGCGTTTCATGTGGCGCCTAGGTGCCCGCTGAGCAATGCATGTCACCCATCTCGACAGCCAGCCATCACCACTCGCGGTGTCTTCGGCTTCACCATTCCGGCACAAGGAGTGGCGAAACCTCATCCTTGCGACTGGCGCGCCTGGCCGCCGATCTGAGCAACGGCATTATTCAGCAGACTCCTAGTCAGTGAACCCTGAATTGATCAGATTCGTATGGCCCATACCGGTGACCTCGAGCCCGGTGAAGTTGGGTTTTGTCACCGAGATGTAGTCCAGGAAGTAGGGGACTATGTACGGCACCTCGTCGTTGAGCAGAGCCTGTATCTCGCCTGAGATCTGCCGCTGGGTGTCCAGGTCGGGTGCGGACGTGAAATCGGCAAACAAGCCGTCGTAAGTCGGGTTCGACCAGTGCGACGCGTTCCAGATCCCGTCGGTCACGAGGGGAGCACCCATGTAGACATTGGGCACACCACGGTGACCGTAGTTGACGATGCCAAGCGAATTGATAGCACCAGGCGCGCAAGCTGCCTCGTATGGCCAGCCACACCAGAAATCCTGGTAGTAGGTGCCAGGATCGGTCACCCTGACCTCGATATTGACATTGTTGAGCTGGGCGGCCGAGGCCTGAACCAACTGCGCCAGATCGGCTATCTCGAAGAACTCCAAGGTGTCCAGGGGAGCATCGAAACCGTCGGCATACCCAGCGTCATTCAACAGTTGTTGGGCCATGGCCAGATCTTCGCTCCGCTGCGGCACCGCATCGGCGTTGTACATCGGGAAGAACTGCCAGATGGGGTGGTCGTTGCCCTCCACGCCGAACCCTCCCAACAGGCCATCGACAAGCGTCGGCCGGTTGAGCATCAGCGCCATCGCCTGACGCACCCGCTTGTCATCGAACGGCGGCCTCGAGGCGTCCATGTAGATCTGGCGGTGCTGCGCCGTGCTGATGCTCTGCGTGCTCGCGTTGGGGTCGTTGATCAGCGCCAGACCTCCCGAGTAGGAGACGTGCGGGATCACATCAACGCGATCATCTTGGAATGCGATCACGGCCTCCGCCTCGTTGGCGAAGAAGGTCACCTCCAGGCGGTCGGGCTGCCCGCTGTTGTCGCCCCAGTAGTTCTCGTTCTTGACGTAGACCGCCGACACACCCTCCTCGTAACTCTCGTTGATCCACGGCCCGGTACCCGCGAACACTTTCTGGTACTCGCCTTCGGCGTAGCTCTGCCAGAAGGACTCGGGGAGGATGGCGGCGTTGTAGTTGTCGGAGCTGACGAAGAAGGGGAACGAGCCGCTGGGTTGGGCAAGGGTGAACTCGACCGTGTAGTCGTCTATCGCCACGATGTTGGCCGGGTCGACGCCAAACGTTTCGAAGGCGGAGCCGGCGTTGCCTTCGGCGATGCCGGCGAAAGTGGCCACTACGTCCGCTGCCTTCAGCTCCGTGCCGTCGAAATA
>QIDW01000403.1 GCA_003230435.1 Acidimicrobiia bacterium
CATGGCGCCGGCGGCTCATAATCGCTGTCGCCGTTCTCACCGTCATAGCGATGGCTCTCGTTCCCTTGTACAACCTCATCGACCGGGATCCGCCCGTCGCGGATAACGGACTCGAGTTATGCGGATTCGACTACTGCATCGTCCAGGAGGGAGTGAGATTCGCCGGTCTGGACCAGGCCATGAGCCGGCTTGCCAACACCTACCTAACCGATGAAGAAGCGGAGCAACTCGCTGGCGATCTAGCGACCCGTCTGGGCGCAAGCCCGGTCGCTTTCGTGGTGGTCGACCGCCTCGAAGCCCGACTCAAGGGTAAGTACGACCCGTCGACGAAGACCATCTTCGTCGAACGGCCAGTCCAGGCCTGGATCGTCCTCCATGAGGTGGCTCACACCGTGTCCCACGGCCACGGGGAAGAGTTTCAAGAGGTGGTTATCGACCTGATTCGTTGGCTGGCGCCCACGCCCTGAATCAGAATTCGGTGCTGTTCACGTTCTGAAGACGGACCTGGCTCTGGGCGACGAGCTTGCCGTCATCTTCCCTGGTGATGTTCACCTGCCAAAGCTGCTGGGTACGACCTCGATATATCGGCGTCGCCTCGCCGATCAGCACACCATCAGTGGTGGCCCGGAGAAAGTCTGTCTTGTTGGAGATCCCCACTGCCCCGGCCAATCCCTGCTCCATCGCCCACAAGGCGCCCCCGGCCGAGGCCAGTGTCTCCGCAAGGGTGCAGTAGACACCGCCGTGCACTACTCCGTAGGGCTGCTGGTGGTGCTCGGTGATCTCGATGCGCCCCGCCGCGAGCTCCGATGATGCGTCTGTCAGCTCGATGCCACTGAGGCCGACGTAGTTCGGACCGTCCTCAAAAGGGTTCTTCACGAGGCTTCACATCCGGTCTGTAGATAGGGGAACGGGCGATATCGTGACAACTTGCCCTCTTCGCATCTGGGAAAACTACCCGCTCACCCAGGTTGTCCCAGTTGAAACACTCTGATGTCGAGCCCCGCGTGCCCGATCAGCCGTGAGATCAGGTGGATCGGCAAGCCGATCACCGTGAATGGGCTGCCCTTCACTGATTCGACGAACCGCCCGCCTGCGCCCTGAAGCGCGTATCCACCGGCCTTGTCCATAGGCTCTCCGGTCGACACATAATCAGCGATCTCATCGTCGGTCATCGGGAGAAAGGCCACCTCGGTCACATCCACGGCGGGGTGGAGCGCAGGACCGCCGTCCCATGAAGCGACTGCCACACCGGTGAACACCTCATGACGATCGCCCTGGAGTCGGCGCAACATCGAACGCGCCTCCTCGGGGTGGCCTGGTTTGCCCAAAACCTTCCCCTCGTGGACGACGACGGTGTCGGCCGCGAGCACGACACGATCGGCGGCTGCTACCGCCCGCGCCTTCGCGGAGGCAATCCTTTCGACGTACACACCTGGAGGCTCATCCTGATGTCGAGACTCATCGATATCTGTCGGCTCGACATCGAAATCAAGACCCAGCGTCTCCAGAAGCTGGCGGCGACGGGGCGAGCCCGAGGCAAGCACCAGTCTCACACGACAATCCCTTTCCGAATCACAACGGCAGGATGGGTGAGCACCGCCAAGTCGGAGATCGGGTCTTCGGGAAACAGCACCGCGTCCGCGGACGCTCCGATGCCGAAGACGGAGCTCCGACCGGTGGCGTCGAATCCCGCCGTCGTCACCGTCTCAACGACCTGACTGTTGGAAAGTCCGTACTCTCCCAGTTTGATGGCTTCGCTCGCCACATTCGCCGGAGTACCAACAAGATCGGTTCCCGCCAGGACCAGTACCCCGGCCTCGAAGGCTGCCGGAAGCAGACGACGAGCATTGTCGAGGCCCTCAATGAGAAGACGCCCACCACTCGACTCGGCGCCGAGCTGAGCAATCGTCTCCTCGATCCGAAGGAGGGTCGGCACCCACATCCCTTCACGCTCTCCCAGGGTTGCAATGTCTGAGTCCGTGAGAAAGAGCCCGTGCTCAATGGAGTGGACACCCGCTGCCACCGCCATCGATGGCACATCCCGTGCTTGCGTGTGAATCGCGACCCGAGACCCCGACTCGTTGGCCACCCGGACAGCCTGTCGGAGTTGACCTTCGGTGAAGTTGGCCACCGGGCCTTGTCCTCGCCGGGGCCAATCGCCGACGAGCTTTACCCATCCGGCTCCTATGGCCGCCTGCTCGGCGACGACTGAAGCGATTTCGGAGGAATCGATCTCCAGTGCGAAGCCGGGGTAGTAACCCTCGTTGACGGCGATCATCTGTGCAGCCGCTTCGATCGCTGGTCGCTCCGATTCGGGCACAGCAGCGATCAGGTCAATCACAGTCTTGTCGCACCAACCCTTGTCAAGGAGAAGAGTGACCCCGGCTGCCAGAGCATCTCTGGCTCGTTCGGTGGCCTCATCGAGAACACCCGGCCGATGGCCCCGCGCAGGCAGTTCGGCGGTGGCTAAATGCGAGTGTGCATCCACCAGGCCGGGAACTGCCCAGTAGCCCTCACCCAACGTCCGGTCCGCATCGCCAACAGGATCGACCCAGCAACCGTCGGCGATGTCTCGGGTAACTGTGTCTCCGAAGGGGGACCGAAGAATGACTCGAGTGCTCATAAAGCTGACGGTAACTGCCGACTAATCCTCATAATGGCTGCAATGCGAAAGGCTCTCACACTCCTGGTCATCATTGTTGTGGCGTGTGGGCAAGCTGCGGAGACCGGGTCGAGCACGACTGCTGCACCAGCCACGGCCGCGACTCCTGCGTCCACAGATACAACCGTGAACAGCCAGGCATACGAAATACAGGACTGCACCGCGCCTCCCGTCACCTTCTCGGCAATGTGCCAGGTGTACGAACTAGTCCAGCAATGGCACGTTGACCGACCGTGGTCCAGCTCGGATCTAGCCGACGTTGCTCTGCGAAGTCTCCAGGAATTCACCAGCACCGAGACCGAGCCGCGGCCGCGGGTCCTTCTTTGCGCGGTGCCACACGAGGACTTCGCCGATTTCTGCGCCGAACTCGCACAGATGGTCAACGACGGAGAAATTGCTGTGGGCCCGGCGGTGGAGGCCGCGGTCACTGCGATGACCGATCTCGGACTCGACCCCTTTTCCTACTACGTGCCGCCGGATCGGGCCGGGTCGTTCCGGGCCAATGGGCTCGTCGGAGGGGTCGGTCTTCTGCTGGATGCCACCGACGCGGTTGGCTCGAAGTGCGCCAGGATCACCGCTACCTGCCCTCTCCAGATCGTCTTCGTTCTGGACGACAACCCGGGAGCAGACGCCGGTCTGCAAGCGGGCGACTTCGTTGTCGAGATCGATGGCGAACCGGTCGACGGCCAGGGTTTCACCTCAACGGCGACATCTATGGCGGGAGACGAAACAGGGACGGTCGAAATAGTCGTGGAACGTGAGGGAGGAGAAAGGCTGACCTTCACAATCGAGCGGTCAGAGCTCACCGTCCCGACCGTGAGCATGGATGTCCCGCGGCCCGGTGTCGGGTATTTGCGTATACCGGACTTCGAGGATGACATCCCCGGCCTTGTGGAGGAAGCACTGATATCCCTCTCTGAATTCAAGCCACGCACAATCGTCATTGACCTCCGCGACAACCCCGGCGGCTTTGTCGACGCTTCTGTCGACGTGGCTTCAGAGTTCATCAGCGGCGGGCTGGTACTGGAGTCGTTCGCTCCTGACGAGCGTCTCGAATACACGGCGACCGAAGGAGGGTTGGCAACCAGGGAGCGTCTTATCGTCCTCGTCAACCGGGGCACTGCATCTGCTGCGGAGATCGTGGCGGGTGCCTTGAGAGATCGCCGCGACGCGCTGCTTGTCGGCACCAACACCTTTGGTAAGGACGCTGTCCAGATACCCTTCAGCCTGCGTAACGGCGGAGAGCTCTACGTCGCGGTGGCCAGATGGGCAACCCCCAACGGTCTTACCGCCGGAAACGGCGGTCTCACGCCCGATCGAGAGCTCGAACTGGCGTCCGACATGTCCATTGAAGAAGTCGTGCAAGCCGCCCTCGACGCTGCGTCATGATCAATAACCGTCTTACCGCTCTCCTCGTCGCCCTCGCGGTCGTCGCTGTCGCCTGCTCGGCTGGCGGCTCGGCTGGCGGCTCGGTCGCCACGACCTCGACCGCCGACCTCACGACCGCGTCGTCTTCGAACGGGACGCCCGGTACTACCACAAATATCCGACAGATCGAGACGGTCGACTGCGACTCGGCACCGGAACAGGTCGTCATTGTCTGCGAAGCCTATGAGTTGATTCAGACCCACTACGTCGATCAGATCGACGATGCCACTCTCGCCTCCGCAGCCATATTGGGTCTCGAAGCGCTGGATGGGACGTCATCGTCGGATCCGCTCACCTGCGCCGTGCCGACCGACGAGTTCAATGCCTCCTGCGAAGTGGCGGCGTCGACGGCCGACGACAGTGCTGAGGCCGCCGAAGCCGTCGTCATGGGCCTGGCAACCCATGCACTCGACCCCAACTCCACATACTTCGACGCAGAGTCCCTGGCGCTCCTCGAAGAGGAACAGGAAGGTCAGATCGAAGGAATCGGGGCTCTTGTCTCTCCTGAGGACCAGACCATCGAAGGGGACAACAAGCAATGCACAGTCGTCTCGGATACCTGTCGCATCGTGATAGTTGCAACCATCGATGGGGCACCGGCCAAGGCGGCCGGACTTCAACGCGACGACGCCATCGTCGGTGTCGACGGCACTTCGGTCAAGGGTTGGACGATCGATGAGGTCACATCGCAGGTACGTGGGCCTGCCGGCACCGACGTTGCGTTGACCATTGACCGGGAGGGCGAGACTCTCGAGATAACGATCACCCGCGCCGCGGTGATCATTCCCGTAATCGACTCGGAACGCCTTGGCAGCGTCGGCTACATCCAACTCCGGGTCTTCTCCGCCAACGCCGATGAACAGTTCAAGGACGCCCTCATCAACCTCCTCGCCGAGGGCATCGACGAATTGGTCGTTGATCTCAGAAACAACCCTGGAGGTCTCCTCGATACCGCCATCGAGATCACCTCGATATTCCTTCCAGACGGCGATGTCGTCGTGACTCAGGGTCCCGACGAGGAAAGGCCGTACTCCGTCACCGGCGCATCGATAGTTCCGTCGGGCATGAAAGTCACCTTCGTGGTCAACAAGGGCAGCGCCTCTGCTTCAGAAGTGGTGTCGGCGGTTCTTCAAGAACGAGGCCTGGCCATCGTCGTGGGAGAGAGCACGTTCGGGAAGAACACCGTTCAACAGCGATTCAATCTCTCCAATGGAGGGGCCTTGAAGCTGACCATCGCCAGGTGGCTCACACCCGGCGGTCATGACTTCGGTGGCGTCGGCGTCACACCCGACATCGAGATGACTCTCGACCCGGGTATTGAAACGCAAGCTCTGATAGAGGCTGTCGTGGCCGCAAGCTGAGTTCGGTCGATACGACTGTGATATGGCGGTTGCACTCAGATTGAACGCTTGTTTAGTATGCTGAACATGCGTTCAGTCTCTGAAGACCTCACTACCCAGGCTCGTATCCGCGATGCGGCCATCGAACGGTTCCCAAGAGACGGGTTCATCGGAACCACGGTCCGAGCCATCGCCGCCGACGCCGGGGTGTCGCCGGCACTGGTTCTCCACCATTTCGGATCGAAGGATGGTTTGCACCGCGCCTGCGACGAGTACGTGGTGCATATGACGACGGAGATGAAACGAGAAGCGATCGAGACCGGCACTTATCGCGAGTCGGGGACGATTGCGGCCGCATACCAACTGGCCGAACCAGCACTCCGTTATCTGGCCTGGACTCTGGGGACCGGGAGCGAGACGGCCGCCAGGATTTTCGGCGACTTCGTTGACGACGTCACCGTTCAGCTTGTCGAAGGCCAGGAGAATGGCCCAATAAACGAGTATCACGGAGACCCACGCAAACAAGCGGCGGTACTGGTGGCGATGCAGCTCGGAGGCCTGATACTCCATGACCACCTCACCCTGGCTTTTGGTGTGGACATGCTGACCGCGGAAGGATTGATGGTGTCGGCGCCGTACGCGCTCCAGGCCTTCTCTGGGGACCTTTTCAACAAGGAGGTCATCACCCAAACAAAAGAAGCTCTCGAGCAATTTCAGTCAACCCGTGATTCCGACCAGGGGGCAAGCAAGTGACACCGGCAATCCGAACCGAGAGCCTGACCAAGCACTACGGAGATGTGAAGGCTCTGATCGACCTGGATCTGGAAGTCAGAATGGGAGAGGTCTTCGGTTTTCTCGGACCGAACGGTTCCGGGAAGACGACCATGATCCGCACCGTCCTCGACCTGATCCGACCAACGGCCGGTCGAGCCAAGATTCTGGGGATGGACACCCACGAGAAGGCCGTCGAGCTCCGCAATCACATCGGGTATGTCCCCGGCGACCTAGCCATGTACCCCAGCCTCACCGGCCGGGACACCCTCACCTATTTCGCCAACCTGAGGGGTGGCGTGGACTGGTCCTACGTGGACGAACTGGCGGAGCGGTTCAACAGCGACCTGGACGTCAAAGCGCTGATCGACCTGGATATGGAAGTCAGAATGGGAGAGGTATTCGGCTT
>QIDW01000004.1 GCA_003230435.1 Acidimicrobiia bacterium
AGTTCTCAAACAGCCGCAGTACGACCCGGTTCCGGTCGAGGAACAGGTTCTCACGCTGTACGCGGTGACGGAGGGTCACATGGACGACGTCCTTGTTGGAGACATCCGTCGTTTCGAGTCTGAGCTCAGGGAGTACTTCAGGGCGCGTCACACCAATATCCTCGCCGGCATCTCCGAGACAGGAAAGCTTCCCGAGGGTGACGAGGTTGCCGAAGGTATCGCTGCGTTCAAAGGCTCTTTCGAAGGCTCCGAGACAGCCGAGTAAGCAGACAGTGCACTAGTGGCCAGCGCCCAGCTCCGCGACACCAAGCGTCGCATCGACAGCGTCGAGGCGACTAAGAAGATCACGCGCGCCATGGAGTTGATCGCGGCGAGTCGCATCCCTAAGGCCCAGGCCCGTGTTCACGGCTCCAAGCCATACACCGCGAAACTGATCGAGGTTATCGAGAACGTTGGCGCCGCGGACGCCGGCGGGAGTCACAAACTTCTCGAGCGAAGAGACCTCAACACAGTCGGTCTGCTGATCGTCTCTTCCGACCGGGGCCTGGCCGGTGCTTATGCATCAAGCATTATTCGTCTTGCCGAGGCCCGGGCCATCGAGCTGAAGCGAGAGGGCAAGGACGTTCTCATATATGCAATCGGCAAGAAAGCACAGTCCTACTTCCGCTACCGCGGCTATCAGGTCGAGCAGGCTTACCTCGGCGTGACCGACACTCCTGGATACGGTGACGCCCGCGCCGTCGCCAACCGGGTGATGGAGGACTATGCGGTTGAGCGTATCGACGCTGTCGACGCTTTCTACACCAGGTTCGAATCGGCGATGACTCAGGTGCCCACCCACCGAGAGCTCCTTCCCATCACCCCTCCAGAAATGGAGGAGGAGAAAGGCGTCCGTGTTTCCTATGGGTTTGAGCCGTCACCTGACGAGATCCTCAATCGGCTTCTGCCCACTTATGTCGAGGCCATTATCTTCAACATGCTCCTCGAGGCGTCGGCTTCAGAGCACAACGCACGACGTCGGGCGATGAAAGCCGCGACCGACAACGCAGAAGAGCTCATCAAGAACCTCACGGTCCAGGCCAACCGCGCCCGGCAGGCAGAGATAACGACCGCCATCACCGAGATCGTCGGTGGGGCAGAGGCTTTGGTGGAGTCCTGATGAGACCCACGAATGAGAACCAAATAGCCAATAACCACGATGGAGCGAACAATGAGTGACGGCAGTCACAATTCGAAAAAGGGCGTTGGTCGGATCGTCAAAGTGGCCGGGCCGGTTGTGGACGTCGAGTTCCCACCGGACAGCCTTCCCGAGATCCTCAACGCGGTAGAGATCTTTTTCAGCCTCGGTGGCGAGGATAAGAAGGTAATCGCAGAGGTAGCCCAGCACCTGGGTGGCTCGAAGATCCGTGCTATTGCTCTTGCGCCGACGGATGGGATGACCCGCGGCGCCAAGGTCGTCGACACGGGCTCGCCGATCACAGTGCCGGTTGGGGACCAGACGCTTGGTCACATCTTCAACGTGTGGGGCGACTCCCTTGATGCCCCTGACCAGGACTTTTCTGAGCCCCGTTGGCCCATTCACCGCACCCCACCGCCGTTCGCTGATGTCGAGCCACAGAAGACCGTCTTCGAAACAGGGATCAAAGTTCTCGACCTGATCTGTCCCTATCTCGAGGGTGGGAAGATCGGGCTGTTCGGTGGTGCCGGCGTTGGCAAGACTGTCCTTATCCAAGAAATGATCAACCGCGTTGCCACCCAGCATGGTGGTGTATCGGTGTTCGCCGGCGTGGGCGAGCGGACCCGCGAGGGCAACGACTTGTTCTTGGAAATGCAGGAGTCGGGTGTCATCGACAAAGCAGCACTGACTTTCGGCCAGATGGACGAGCCACCCGGGGTTCGTCTCCGTGTGGCCCTTGCGGCCCTGACCATGGCCGAATACTTCCGCGATGTTCAGCAACAGGACGTGCTTCTCTTCATCGACAACATCTTCCGGTTCACACAGGCAGGTTCGGAGGTGTCGACCCTTCTCGGCCGGATGCCTTCGGAGGTGGGTTATCAGCCGAACCTGGCAGACGAGATGGGTGTGCTTCAGGAGCGGATCACGTCGCTGAAGGGACGTTCGATCACGTCGCTCCAGGCGATCTACGTGCCGGCGGACGACATCACCGATCCGGCGCCGCACACTGCGTTCGCTCACCTGGATGCCACAACGGTCCTTTCCCGGCCGCTGACGGCTCTTGGCATCTACCCGGCGGTTGATCCCCTGGACTCGACAAGCCGCGCCCTCGATCCTCAGATCATCGGGGACGAGCATTACTCCGTGACGGTCGAGGTGCAGAGGATCCTTCAGCGCTACAAGGATCTCCAGGACATCATTGCCATTCTCGGTATCGACGAGTTGTCGGAAGAGGACAAGCTGGTCGTGGGTCGTGCTCGCCGAATTCAGAGGTTCCTGGCACAGCCGATGTTCGTGGCGGAGCAGTTCACCGGTCAGGAGGGTATTTACACCCCGCTCGAGGAGACGATTGCGGCTTTCAAGGCCGTCATCGATGGGGAGATGGACAAGTACCCCGAGCAGGCTTTCTACATGGTCGGCGGTCGTGAGGACGTCGAGCGCAAGGCCGCCGAGATGGAAGGCGCCGCCGCTTAGGGGCGGTTGTCATGGCCAAAGCATTTCAGGTCGACGTGGTGTCACCCGAAGCAACGGTATGGAGCGGGCAGGCGACCATCGTCATCGCCCGAACTCCGGAAGGAGAGCTCGGCATCATGGCCGACCACGAGCCACTGATGGCAGCGTGTGCCACCGGCGCGGTCGAGATCGAGACCGAGTCCGGCGAGCGCCTCACGATTGGTGTTCACGGTGGGTTCATCCAGGTTCTCAACAACCAGGTGACCCTGATCACCGATCGGGCCGAGGTCGCTGAAAGCCATGCAGAGGCCAAAGAGACAGCACAGCAGCGTCTCGCCGCTGAAGAGGCCGAGGCTGACGAGGACGAAGACTCTAGTTAGCTAGTCGAAGCGGGCCGCGAAGGCATCGACCGTCTGTGGGAGTCCACTCCCGATCGCCTTGGCGATCACGGGGAAGAACATTGAAGAGAACATCCCGACGCTCTCCACCTCAAGGGTCACCTGAACCCGGGTGCCAGGCCCTTCATCGGTGAGCCGAACCGTGGTGACACCGCGCACTTCGGAGTTCTGGATGTCCCAAGCCATTAGTCGAGACTCTTCTCGAGCTTTGGGTGTGGCCTTGCCGAGATAGATCCTGCCGGCGACAGAGGTCTCGAAGTTGAAGCCCTGGAGTCGGCCGAAGTCGTCGATCACCGGGTCGATGACTCGGTCGACACCTCCAATGCCCTCCCAGGTCGAGGGAGAATCGAGGGCGCTCCAAACCTGGGATCGGTCTGCCCTTGTGGTCGAAGAGTGGCTGAATGTCTCTTTGGGCACGGCGGCAACCTAACGGACGAAACCCCCAAAACCCACATTCCCAATGCACCACGCGCCGCATATGATCTTTTGTGCGGAGAGAAAGCAGCCGACACCATATCAACTGGAGCTGAGGGGCAAGCTGTCGTAACCTGGCATCCCACCCCTTTCGACCATGCTGATCGCGCGCGACCTCCGTCTTGATGTTGGCACCCGGACACTCGTCCAGGGAGCTGCTTTCAGCGTGCAGTCAGGCGACCGAATTGGGCTGGTGGGCCGAAATGGCACCGGGAAAACAACCCTGTTGAAGTCACTCATGGGCGATGTTGAGCCCATCGAGGGGACGGTTCTCCGATCGGGTCGAATCGGCTACTTCTCCCAAGAAGCTGCATTGCCCGAACTGGACCGCCCCGATGCCACCGCCTTGGAGCGGATACTGATGGCACGCGAGATCGGCGCAATGCAGCGCCGAATCGAGGAGGCGAGAGCTCGTCTCGACTTGCTCGAGGGTGAAGAGCGAGACCGGGGCATCGCCAGATTTTCGAGACTCCACGATGAGTTCGAGGCCAAAGGTGGATTTGTCGCTGAAGCAGAAGCCAAGCGGATCGCATCAAAGATCGGCATCGGGAACGACGAGCTCCACCAGTCGGTGGTGACGATGTCCGGTGGGCAGCGTCGGCGGGTCGAGCTGGCGAGGATCCTGTTCGCCGAGACCGATGTGCTGCTCCTCGACGAGCCGACCAACCACCTCGATCTTGATGCGAAAGCCTGGCTGATCGAGTACCTGACCTCATACAAAGGCGGAATGTTGGTTGTGTCTCACGATCTTCCGCTCCTGGATGAGGCCATCACCGAGGTGCTTGCGTTGGAACATGGGGAGATCGAGCACTACCGCGGCAACTACACGCACTATCTGGTGGAACGGGACGCCCGTCGCGAGCGTAAGCAGAGAGAGCGAAAGCATCAGGACGAGCACATCGCCCGCCTCGAGGAGAACATTCGTCGTTTCAAGGGAACCACCGAGAAGATGGCCAAGGTGGCTCGTGCCATGGAAACCCGAGTGGACCGGATGAAACGGGAGTTGGTCGAAGTGCAGAGGCGCGGCAAGAAGGTCAGGGTTACTTTCCCCCAACCGGATCCGTCGGGCCGGGTACCTCTTGTCGCCACCGGGCTCGCCAAGGCATTTGGCGAGAACTTGGTCTTCGTCGACATCGAGTTCGCGGTCGAGCGGGGTGAGCGAATGCTGCTCGTCGGTCTCAACGGTGCTGGAAAAACCACCCTGCTCCGCATCCTGGCGGGAGTGGAAACCTCGGACCTGGGAGAGGTCTCACTGGGACACAAGGCGACGGTTGGCTACTACGCACAGGAGCATGAGCAGATCCTCGAGGGCGTGACCGTGTTTGATCACATGAGACATGCTGCCCGGCTACCCGACCAGACCCTGAGAACTTTGCTCGGAACCTTCCTCCTGGCGGATAAGGTCGAACAGAAAGCGTCAACACTTTCGGGTGGAGAGAAGACCAAGCTTGCTCTGGCGATGTTGGTGGCCTCCCGACCGAATGTGCTACTGCTCGACGAGCCCACCAACAACCTCGACCCGCAGGCGAAGGAAGCTCTTCTCGACGCGCTGACGCTTTATGAGGGGACTGTCGTACTCGTCAGCCACGACACCGATTTCGTCGCCCAACTGGTTCCGGACCGGGCGGTCCTGATGCCTGACGGTGAGATGCGGTTCTTCGACGAGGAACTCCTCGACCTGGTCGCCCTCGCCTGAATCCGGCCCTTCTCTCTGCGCAAAAGCTCGGGTCCGACGCGTGATGCATTAGGAATGAGAATAGGCAAACGAACGTTCGTTTGCCTAACATGGTGGTGATGTCACCCGAAGAGCAGTTCCAGGCGATAATCGACGCCGAGGACAAGATCGAACCCCCGGATTGGATGCCGGATGGTTACCGCAAGACGCTCATCCGCCAGATCGCCCAGCATGCCCACTCGGAGGTGATTGGCATGCAGCCCGAGGCAAACTGGATCACGCGCGCCCCGACCCTCTACCGCAAGGCGATTCTCATCGCCAAAGTCCAGGACGAGGCAGGTCACGGGCTCTACCTCTACTCCGCCGCCGAAACGCTGGGCGTAAAACGTGACGAGATGCAGGAACTCCTTCACCAGGGCAAGCACAAGTACTCGTCGATCTTCAATTACCCGACGCTCAGTTGGGCGGACATGGGGACAATCGGCTGGCTGGTCGACGGCGCCGCCATCACCAACCAGGTGATGCTCACCCGGGGGTCGTACGGTCCCTATGCGCGAGCGATGGTGCGGATCTGCAAGGAGGAATCCTTCCATCAACGTCAGGGATATGAGGTTCTGATCAGACTCTGCCAGGGCTCACCCGAGCAGAAGGCGATGGCTCAGGACTCGATCAACCGCTGGTGGTGGCCGGCGTTGATGATGTTCGGGCCCCACGACAGCGACTCGACCCACACCGAACAGTCGATGAAGTGGAAGATCAAAAGGGTTACCAACGACGACCTTCGTCAGCAGTTCGTCGACATGACGGTCCGCCAGGCCGACTACCTCGGTCTTGAGTTGCCGGATCCCGATCTTCGCTGGAACGAGGAACGGGGCCACTACGACTTCGGGGACATTGATTGGGAGGAGTTCTGGCATGTTGTCAAAGGGAACGGTCCGATGAATCGGGAGCGTGTTGCCCACAAGGTCAAGGCCTGGAAGGACGGAGCGTGGGTCCGTGAGGCGGCGACGGCGCACGCGAAGAAGAGAGAGGCCCGCTCCGCGGCCTAGTGCACCAGGAGGTTGTTTTTTCATGACTTACGAAGTCCCCGTTGCACCAGGCGAGAAAGCGGAGATCGAAGAGACCACGGAGCTGAGTGGCGAGAGCTGGCCAATGTGGGAAGTCTTTGTCAGAGCCCATCGTGGTATATCCCACGTTCACATCGGGAGCCTTCATGCGCCGGATGTCGAGACGGCGCTCGAGAACGCCCGCGATGTCTACACCCGACGCGGTGAGGGTGTGAGCGTATGGGTGGTGCCCAGTACTGAGGTCCATGCTTTCGAGCCCGACGCGGCGGCCGACTATGTCGAGGCCAACGAGAAGGTCTATCGGCTGGCGACGACCTATGAGATTCCTGAAGAAGTGGGACAGATGTGACGAATGAAATCGCCAGCACCGCTCCTCAAGGCACTCCTGCACCCGAACCTCCCGACCGGATCATGACCCTGTTGGCATATGCCGACGACAACATGGTGCTTGCTCAGCGGCTCGGTGAGCTGATCTCCAATGCGCCTGAGCTAGAGATAGATATCGCGCTTGGCAACATAACCCTCGACCATCTCGGTGTGGCGAGGGCGCTGTACACACACGCGGCCAACACCGAGGGTGAGGGACGAACCGAGGACGACCTTGCCATGTTCAGAACCGAGCGGGACTACACCAACCTTCTCCTTGTCGAACAGCCAAGCGGTGATTTCGCCCATACCATGGTGCGTCAACTCTTTTTCGACGCCTACCAGATGGAGCTCTGGAAAGATCTTTCGGTCTCCATCGACCCGACACTCGGTGGCATCGCCGCCAAGGCGTTCAAAGAAGCCACCTATCACATGCGATTCTCCTCAGGATGGGTCCTCCGGCTTGGGGACGGCACGGAGGAGTCCCATCGAAGGACACAGGATGGAGTTGACGCCCTCTGGCAGTACACGTCGGAGATGTTTGAAGGCGAGGCAGGGAAATATCGGTCTGCCTGGACGACCGCTATGGAGACTGCCTTCGTCGAGGCCAATCTCGAATTCCCATCCGACCCCTATCAAAGGACAGGTGGTCGGGGCGGCTTTCACACCGAACATCTCGGATTCCTGCTCTCCGAGATGCAATGGATGCAACGGAGCTACCCGGGGCTGGTTTGGTGACCGCAACCACCATCAGCATCGTCACCGCACAGAAAGTGGCAGCGTCGGTCGTCGATCCGGAGATCCCTGTTCTGACGATAGATGACCTCGGGATTCTGAGGTCGGTCGAGATAGACCAGGGTCGCGTCATCGTCACAATCACCCCGACATACTCGGGCTGCCCGGCGATGGGCCAGATCGAGAATGACATCGTCACATCATTCGAAAAGGTCGGTGTCGAGGATGTCGAGGTGGAAACCGTCCACTTCCCCGCGTGGTCCACCGACTGGATCAGCGAGGACGGTCACCGCAAGCTGAGCGAGTTCGGAGTGGCATCGCCGGTCCCCGAGCCAGACGTATCGTGCCCACGCTGCGATGCCTCCGCCCCGAGGATGATCGCCCGTTTCGGCTCCACAGCGTGCAAGGCCCTCATGGTGTGCTCGTCCTGTGGCGAGCCTTTCGACTATTTCAAACAGTTCTGATGGGTGAGCTCGAGTTCCATCAGTTGCGTGTGACGGAGGTGAGCACTCTCACCGAGGATTCCGTGACTATCACCCTCGATGTTCCCGCCGAACTATCGGAGACGTTCGTCTACGTGCCTGGACAGCACGTGACCATTCGAGCCTTCATCGACGGCGAAGACGTGCGCAGGTCGTATTCGATCTGCACCAACGCCAACTCTCCCAAGTTGCGTGTGGGTATCAAGCGCCTTCCCGGAGGAGCCTTCAGCACTTACGCAACCTCTGATCTCGAGGCGGGCGATGTACTCGACGTGATGGCCCCTGTCGGTGATTTCACCATCGAGATCGACCCGGCGAGTCCCCGTCGGGCTGTGGCGATCGCGGCTGGGTCCGGCATCACACCCGTGATATCGCTGATCGCTACGTCTCTGGAGAGTGAGCCATTCTCCAACTGGACGCTGCTGTTTGGCAACCGAACAGCCAACAGCATCATGTTCCTGGAGGAGTTGGAAGGGCTGAAGGACCGCTTCAGGAGCCGATTCCAACTCTTCCATGTGCTCAGCAGGGAGGGCTCTGACGTGCCTCTGCTCTCCGGGCGGATTGACGAGGACAAGATTCGGACTATCCACGACCGGCTTCTCGGGCAAACCCCGGTCGATGACTGGTACCTGTGCGGTCCCTACGAAGTGGTGATGATGGCAACGGAGACCCTTCAGATGCTTGGTGTCGCAAAAAGCAGCATTCATGACGAACTGTTTTTCGCCGGGCCTGTTGATCCTTCGACGCTGCCGCCGGAGCCACCACCCGGGGAGGGAACGGTCGGCCTGACGGTGATCCTCGATGGGCGAGCCGTGGATACGCGGATGTCGCCGGAGACCTCCATTCTCGACGCCGCGCTCAGGGTCCGCTCCGAGCTGCCCTTCTCCTGCAAGGGCGGGATGTGCGCAACCTGCAAGGGCAGGATCGAGGAGGGCGAAGTGACAATGGAGAAGAACTACGCCCTCATTGATGAAGAGGTGGAAGCCGGATATGTCCTCACCTGTCAGTCGCATCCGGTTTCTGACCGGGTCGTGGTTCGGTACGACCACCGCTGATGGTGTCGATCCGGAAGACGCATTCCGACGTTGTCGACGCCGCCGGTCGTCTGTTTGCCGAACGTGGCTACCACGGGACGTCGATGAGGGCCCTCGGCAAGGAGTTGGGGTTGCTTGGCTCTTCGCTGTACTCCCACGTCGACTCGAAACAGGATCTGCTTGTCGAGGTGGTCGAAGAAGGGGCACGGCTTTTCGAGACCTCTGCTGAAGATGCCAGAACCACGCAAGGGACCGCCCGTGATCGGCTTGCCGCTCTTGTCACCGGGCATGTCACCGTGGTCCTCGACCACGTCGATGTTGCCCGTACCTTTCTCAACGAGGCTCGCATGCTGGATGCTGAGCATCGCGACCGGGTCCTCGATGCCCGAGATCACTACGAAAGGGTGTTCCGGTCGGTTCTGGCCGACGGGGTCCGTGACGGGTCTTTCCGTTCCGACATCGACCCCAAAACAGCATCCATATACATCCTTTCGGTCCTCAATGCTTTGGAACGCATGACCCGGCCGGGTCACTGAGCCGGAACGAGCTAATCGGAGAGCTCCAGCATTTCGTCGTCAATGGGGTCGGATGATTGTCGGCTCCCGACTCACCGATCTGACGCACTGGTAAGCTTCAACAGCCTTTCTATTAGGAGAATCATGGTTGGAAGACCCGGAGCGAGAAGAACCGCTCGTCGCACATCACGTCGCACATCACGCCGGGTGAATCGGCGACAATCGGCAAGGCAGGAAGCTGCCGCGCCGCCACCCGAGCAGGCACCGCCACCCGAGCAGGCACCGCCACCCGAGCAGGCACCGCCACCCGAGCAGGCACCGCCACCCGAGGCAGCAGCCGAGGAGGACAAGTACGCCAAGCTCAAAGAGGCGAAGGAGCTTCTGGACGCCGGCATTCTCACCGAGGAAGAGTTTGCGGCCGAGAAGGCCAAGATCCTCGGCTAGCGACCTCGCTTTCCATTCTCATAGTGGGTCGAGGGTGAAGTCTCAGATGAGAACTCGCGACCTATGACCAACCAAACGGACAAGTCGTCACTGCACCGTGTGGGCTTGGCAAGCTGGATGATGCTCGGTGTCGTCTTCCTCGTGGCGACCGTTTACGTGATCCTGGCGTCACTGTCAGGACTGGTCACGCCCCTTGTCATCGCGGCCGTGGTAGGGATCCTTTTCGTGCCTCTGGTGGAGTGGCTTGCCCGATCCATGCCGAGAGCCCTCGCGTCGGGCCTGGTACTCGTCGGTCTGGTGGTTCTCGGGATTGTCACCGTGGCGATCACTCTCGCCGGCATCGTTGATCAGGCACCGCAGATCCAGGCGCAAGTCACCGCGGGTGTCACCTCGCTTTTTGAATGGCTGGGGACCTTTGGGCTCACGACTGGAGACCCGACTGACCTCGTCGACAGTTTCCAGGAGTTGTTGGCTGGAGTCATTCCCGGGCTTGCTTCATTCATCACGGGTGCCTTCTCGAGCGTCACAAGTTTCGCCATTGGTACCTTTGCCGCTGTCTTCTTCTTGTACTTCGTGCTTGCCGACTGGGACGAAGTAAGCCGCTGGGTCGGAAGCCATTTGGGAGTCCCCGACGATCTGGGAGGCGGGATAATCGAGGACACGGTCTGGTCGATGCGCCAGTATTTCTACGTCTTGACGGTCTCCAGTCTGGTGACGGCGGTGCTCGTCGGGGGAACGATGGTGGTCCTCGCTTTGCCTTTGGCGGCCGCAGTTGCGCTCGTCACCTTCGTTACCTCCTACATCCCCTACCTTGGAGCTATCTTCTCCGGCGCGTTCGCGTTTCTAGTCGCCCTCGGCTCCGGCGACGTGACTGACGCCCTCATCGTTCTCGCGGCGATTCTCATTATTCAGAACGTGGTGCAGCCCGTTATTCAGACCAAGTACACCAAGAGGGCACTGCACCTTCACCCCATCGTCACCTTTGGCTCGACGATCGTCGGTGCTGTCTTTGCGGGGATTCTGGGAGCGACGCTATCCGCGCCGATCGTGGCGATGACCATCAGCATCAACCGGCGTATTCGCGCCCATCGCTCACCCGATGGTGCCATCGTGGGAGAAACATGAAAGTGGTTCTGGCGTATTCGGGTGGCCTCGACACATCGGTGATCCTTGCCTGGCTCAAAGAGGAGTACGACGCCGAGGTGATCGCCTACACCGCCGATGTCGGCCAGGGCTCCGAGGTTGCCGAGGCCGAGGAGAAGGCACTCGCCACTGTCGTGGACGACCTCAAGGAAGCATTCGTCAACGAGGCAGTCTTCCCGGCGATCCGGGCGGCGGCCGTATACGAGAGCGAGTACCTCCTCGGGACCTCCCTGGCGCGGCCGATCATCAGCCAGGGCCTCGTCGCGACGGCCCGCGAGTACGGGGCTGACGCCATCTCGCACGGAGCCACCGGCAAGGGCAATGATCAGGTTCGGTTTGAGCTCTCGACTGCGGCACTTGCCCCCGATCTGAAGACGATCGCTCCCTGGCGGGAGTGGGATCTCGGCGGGCGATCCGATCTGATTTCATACGCCGAGGCCAGGGGGATTCCAGTCCCGGTGACGAGGGAAGCGCCATACTCGATGGACGCCAACCTCTTCCATATCTCCTACGAGGGTGGTGTCCTCGAGGATCCATGGAAAGCTCCTCCGGCCGACATGTTTCGGATGACCGTTGATCCCATGAACGCTCCCGACGACCCTCAGGAGTTGACGATCGGATTCGAGGCCGGTACCCCAGTGTCCATAGACGGGACCAGGCTGGGTTCGGTCGAGCTTCTTTCCGGTCTCAACTCAATCGCCGGACGCCATGGCATCGGGCGTGTCGACATCGTGGAGAATCGATTTGTGGGGATCAAGAGCCGCGGTGTCTACGAGACGCCCGGAGGAACGCTTCTTCACATCGGTCGCCGGGCGGTGGAGTCGATCGCGCTCGATCGTGAAGTGCTTCACCTGCGTGATGACCTGATAACCCGATATGCCAGGATCGTCTACAACGGGTTCTGGTTCTCGCCCGAGCGAATTGCTCTGCAGGAGACAATGGATTCGATCCAAGAGCCGGTCACAGGCGAAGCGCGTCTGGTTCTGCACAAAGGATC
>QIDW01000025.1 GCA_003230435.1 Acidimicrobiia bacterium
CGGGCCTCCACACCCTCATCAACGAGTTTTTGGGCCTCATCCAGCAACGCCTCGACCATCTCGTCTTCAGCGACGACCCGGACCACTTGGCCCTTGATGAACAAGTGGCCTCGTCCCCGTCCGGCGGCGATACCGATATCGGCTTCCCGCGCCTCCCCGGGTCCGTTGACAACACAGCCCATAACTGCAACCTGGATCGGAAGATTGGCCTCTTCAAGCGCCTTCTGCGCGTTGGTCGCCACCTCGATCACGTCGACCTCGGCGCGCCCACAGGATGGACATGCGATCAGATCCAACCCTTTCCGTTCCCGCAGCCCGAGGAATTCGAGAAGTTGGCGCCCGGCTTTGGCCTCTTCGACCGGATCCGCCGTGAGCGAGAATCGGATGGTGTCTCCGATGCCTTCGTTGAGAAGAGTTCCGATCCCCGCAACACCCTTGATGAGACCTGCGGGCGGCGGCCCGGCCTCCGTTACACCGAGATGAAGCGGGTAGTCGATCGTGTCGGCAAGCAATCGATACGACTCGACCATTGACGAGACGTTGGAGTGTTTGACCGAGATCTTGATATCTGTGAAATCGACCTCTTCGAGATATCGGATCTCCTTCTGGGCAGACTCCACCAGCGCCTCGGGAACCGCCGACCCGTACTTCTCCAGCAAATCCTTGTCGAGTGATCCTGCGTTCACGCCTACTCGAATAGGAAGCCCACGGTCTTTGGCCTCGCTGGCCACGATCTTGATCTGGTCCTCTTTGCGGATGTTCCCGGGGTTGAGCCGAAGTCCCTGGACGCCGGCTTCGATCGAGGCAAGGGCCAACCGGTATTGATAATGGATGTCGGCAATGATCGGAACAGGGCTTCTGGGCACGATCTCGGCGAGACCCTGGGCGGCTTCGACGTCGTTGCATGTGATCCGGACGATGTCCGCCCCGGCTCCTGCCAGGCCATAAACCTGGGCGAGTGTTCCGTCGACGTCAGCCGTCTTCGTCGTGGTCATCGACTGGACGGTGACCGGCGCTCCCCCACCTACAGCGACGTCACCAACGTGAATCTGTCGTGTTAGACGTCTTTCGAAGGTCACGTACTAACGGTAGACCCGCTGATCCCGCTTGTGGAACGATGGCCCAGAAGACGCCTGCGTCTACAAGCGAATCGGGTTGGTCACATCGAGGATGATGGCCACGAAGCCCAGAAACAAGAAGAGCCCTATGACAGCCGCCGCAACTGGTGCCAGCCGGCGGATGTCCGCTTGTCTACCGGTCAGCTTCTCGTAGAGAGCTACCGCGAAGTGACCTCCGTCGAGCGGGAATAGGGGCAGAAGATTGATAGTGGCAAGGATCACGTTGACATACGCGAGTATCCCAAGAAAGAAGGCTGCGTTCTCCGCCTGGCTACCGATCGCCACAATGCCGATTGGGCTCACGGGACGGATTTCGCTTGGCACATCGGTATCGCCCAGGAACACCCCGAAGTATTGCGCCAGCGAAGACGGCCGCACCATCTGGAACAGGGCACTGAAGGTGTCCGTTATGCCACCCCAGACCAGTTGCCCTGCCAGGCCGATGCCCTTGATCGGACCGACATCAACCTGATCGCTCTTCGGAGCCACCCCGAGGAAACCGGCCCCGGCTATCGACTCGCTCTCCGCAAGATCAACTTCGGAAGTGAGCAATTCGCCATCCCGATCAACTGTGACCGACGTAGGGCCCGCTCCCTCGGACTCGAGGCCGCTGGTGAGTTCGCCCCACTCGGTGACTTCGTAGGGGCCGATCGCAACGATCACATCGCCCTCCTGCAAACCCGCTTGTTCGGCAGGGGACTCTTCGACTACCAGACCCACCTCGAGTGTTGGTCCACCCGGGACACCAACCGCTAGAACAATCCCATAGAACATGATGAAGGCGATGAGGAAGTTCATCCCCACCCCGGCGAGCACGACCACGCTCTTCTCCCAGAACTTCTTCTCCCGGTAGGTGCGCCCCATGTCCTCTGGAGCCACCTCCTCCAGCGGGTTCATCCCAACAATCCGCACGTACCCACCGAGGGGAATCCACTTGACGCCGTACTCGGTCTCGCCTCGTTGGGTCGACCAGATTTTGGGACCGAACCCAAAGAAAAACTGCGTCGCTTTCATCCCCACCGCCTTGGCCGCCAAGAAGTGACCAGCCTCATGGGCAGCGACAAAGAAAACGATCGCTACCGCCGCAGCTATACCCCCAATCATGATGTCACGGTAACCCCACGCTGCCTCTACTCAGCATGTACCGGCGACCAGCGTCGCGGCGATCCCTCTAGCCTCGCTATCGACTTCGAGCACATCGTCAACACTGCCGAGTTCCCGCCATTCGACCTGGTCGAGTGTGAGGCCAACGACATCGGCGATCCCAAGAAAACCAAGTCGATGCTGAAGGAACGCCTCGACAGCCACCTCGTCGGCGGCATTGAGGACGGCTGGGGCCGAACCTCCTTTCCGACCGGCTGCGAACGCCAGGTCGAGCGCAGGGAAGGTCTCTCTGTCAACGTCCTCGAAGGTCAGTTCCCGTCCTGCAAGGGAGAAGGGATCGGCGGGTGAGTTTGATCGCGCTGGAGCAGTGAGCGCGTATTGAATGGGGATACGCATGTCGGGTTGCCCGAAGTGCCCCTTCCAGGAGCCATCCACGAACTCGACCGCTGAGTGGAGAACCGATTGTGGGTGGACCACAACGTCTATTCGGTCGTAAGGGACATCAAACAGATAGTGCGCTTCGATGACTTCGAGACCTTTGTTGAAGAGCGTGGCCGAGTCGATCGTTACGCGTTGACCCATGTCCCAAGTCGGATGTTTCAGCGCCTCCTCGGGTGTCACCTCCTTGAGCGACTCGAGGCTGGCGCCACGAAACGGCCCTCCGGAAGCGGTGAGCACCAACTTGGCAACAGCTTCTGGCGGCTCTCCTTCGAGACACTGGAACAGTGCAGAGTGCTCACTGTCCACGGGGATCATCTCACCACCGTGCTGAAGGGCCTGCTTCACGACTGGCCCACCAGCCACCAAGCTCTCCTTATTCGCCAAAGCAAGGCGATTCCCCGCCTCGAGAGTGGCCAAGGTCGCCCGAAGTCCCGCAGCCCCGACGATCCCGTTGACAACAACGGCTCCAGGTGTGGCGGAGGCATCTACAACTGCCGGAGAGTCATACTCGACAGACCTGCCGACGGCGGACTCGAAGTCGGCCCTTTCCTTTGATGAGCCGCCAACGACTATGACCCTCGCGTCCGGGCGGGAAGCGGCTATCTCAGCAAACCGCGATGAAGGCCTCAGGGCGACTACCGCAGCAACCTCCATGCCGAGAGCATCTGCCACTTCGAGCGCCTGGGATCCAATTGAGCCGGTCGCCCCTAGGACGACAACCGGGCGACTCACAATAATTCGAAGGCTCTGAACAGGAAATAGATGGCGGGAACGGCAAACAGATAGCCGTCTATCCGGTCGAGCATGCCACCGTGACCGGGGAGCACCGATCCCATGTCTTTGGCACCAATACTCCTCTTCACCATGGACTCAACTAGATCACCGATGGGCGAGAACAACCCGACCACCGCGGCGCTTATCAGGCCATTGGCCAGTCCAATCGATTCCCAGGGCGGGAAGGCGACCAAGATCGACGCCGCCACCCCAGCCACGATCAGACCTCCTATGAAGCCTTCGACTGTCTTGTTGGGCGAAACCTTGGGAGCCAACTTCCTCTGGCCGAAGGCGCTGCCGGCGAAATATGCGCCGATGTCATTGAGAGCTATCAGAAACACCGCAAACAGGATGTAGGCGACTGGACGTGGTCCGTTGGCCACGAGGATCGCGAAGGAGAGCATTCCCACCCAGGCAACACCGAGGACCGTCACCGAGGCGTTCTCGACCGGATTCTTTCTCGTGGTCAGCGAGAAGAACAGAACCGTGGCTAATGCAGTAACGCCGGCCCATCCTCCAATCGCCGCGGCGCCCCAGTTGTGGGCCCCTACACCCATCAGGACTACGCCAACGATGCCAAACAAGGCAATCGGGCGGTACGCCTTGGTGCGGAGATTGGCGTAAAACTCGCCGACGGCCACGATCATGAGCAAGATAACGAACGCAGTGAACCACCAGCCACCGAGAATCAGACTCCCCAGAAACAAGCCGAAGATCGCCAGTCCAGACGCTATTCGCATCGTCAGATCAGATGCCGCAGCCTGTTCGACAGCTTCAAAGGATTCTTCTGAGTCGGTCACCTTTCCGGAAACGTCCTCGAACCCGACGAGACCACTTTCCACCCCGGGGAGGGTCGCTGCGACCGCCTGCATCTCCCACTCCTCTCCAGCGGCTCGACTCACATCCTCGGCGAGTCCCTTGTACTCCTGAGTAGTGGCGGAGAGGTATTGGTCAGATGTGATGTCGTCAACCCCGCTCGGGCTCTCGGCCATAGCCTCCCAATCAATGTCGCCCTCTTCGGAGGTCTCGATTCCGGGCAGGGGAACTACTTCGGCAGCATCGTTGTCGTCGCCCTCCCAGGGACGGTTGAATTTCTGCCCGTTCTGGTCTGTGGGGTCTTGATCGGCCAAATCAAACCTCGAGAAGCTCGTCTTCTTTGTTGCCAAGAAGGGACTCGATCTTCTCGACGTAGTTATCGGTCAGATCCTGAAGCTCCTCCTCGCCACGTCGGATGTCGTCGTCGGAGATTTCCCCATGCAGGGCTTCCATGTCGGACTTCGAGTGGCGACGCACATTTCGGACAGCCACGCGACCCTCCTCCGCCATGTGTCTGACGACTTTGATCAACTCCTGGCGACGCTCTTCCGTGAGCGGCGGAAAGGCGATTCGGATGACGGTTCCGTCGTTGCTCGGGTTGAGACCGAGGTCCGCTTTCTGAAGCGCCTTCTCGATGTCCCCGACCGTCGACGCGTCGAACGGTTGGACCATGAGCAACCGTGGTTCCGGCACCGAGATCGATGCGAGCTGCTGAAGCGGCGTCGGAGTGCCGTAGTAGTCCACTGTTATCCGATGTAGTAGCTGAGGATTGGCCCGACCTGTTCTTACGGTCGCAAACTCGTTGCCCACGTGATCAGCCGCCATCTCCATCTTTTGCTTGGCTTCCGCCAAAAGATCGCTGATCATCTCGCTCTCCTCGTCAGTGGACCACTGTGCCGATCTGATCGCCGTGAACCGCCCTGACGATGTTGCCTGAGGCGGTCATATCGAAAACGTGAATCGGCACGTTGTGCTCTTTGCACATCGTAACGGCGGTGGTGTCCATCACCCGCAGTTCGCGGGCAATGAAGTCCATATAGGAGAGCTCTCTGATTCTGCTGGCATCCTTGTTGGTCGCAGGGTCCGAGTCATAGATGCCATCGACCATCGAAGCCTTGAGCAGTGCGTCGGCGCCGATCTCGATTGCGCGGAGGGCGGCGGTTGTGTCGGTAGTGAAGAAAGGGTTCCCGGTGCCGGCAGCGAAGATCACGACCCGGCCTTTCTCGAGGTGTCGGATGGCTCTCAACCTTATGTACGGCTCCGCCAGTTCCTGCATGGTGATGGCACTCTGCACTCGAGTGATGACACCCTGATTCTCCAACGCATCCCTCAAAGCGAGAGCATTGATCACCGTGGCGAGCATCCCCATGTAATCGGCGGTGGCTGCATCCATCCCCTTGGCGGCTTGGGAAACGCCACGGAAGATGTTCCCTCCTCCGACGACGATCGCAACTTCGACGCCGGTTGCTACCGCCTCGGAGATCTCGTCGGCCACCCGATGAACGGTGAGTGGGTCGATGCCGTATCCAATAGCCGGATCGGCAAAAGCCTCACCGGAAAGCTTGAGTAGCACACGTCTATTCGGCTTTTCAGACAACAGTTCTCCTAGCCTCCGACGGCCACGCGAGCCACCTTACGCACCGAAATGTTCTCGCCCATTCTCGATCCCAATGTTTCGACCATGTCACCAACGGTGCCCTCGAACCTCTCGGTGTTGACGAACCGCTGGTCGTAGAGAACGTTCTCGGCGTACCACGACTCGATTTTGCCGTCGACGATCCTCTCAATGATTTCTGCGGGTTTGCCTTCAGTCTCTGCCTGACGAGCGATCAATTCGCGCTCCTTGGAAACTGCGTCCTCGTCCACATCATCTCGGGAAACCCACCGTGGGTCGGACCAACCGATATGCATGGCGATGTCGTCTGCCACCTGTTTGAAATCGTCACCCTTGGCCACGAAATCTGTCTCGCAGGCGAGTTCGACCAACACCCCCAGAACCGGACGATCATTCTGGATGTGCACATAGCTGCCAATGACACCCTCTGCGGCTTCGCGGTCGGCACGCTTTGCCATCTTGGCCTGGCCACGCTCTCGCAACAGGTCAAAGGCCTGATCCAGGTCACCATCTGAGTCAGCGAGGGCCCTCTTGGCATCCATCATCCCGACGCCGGCGTCGTGGCGAAGTTTTTGTATGTCTTTGGCAGTGAAATCGGCCATGGAATC